>JAAZVR010000049.1 GCA_018623305.1 Thiotrichales bacterium
GCAGGTATTTCTCAAGGTGCAGCGCCTTCAATTGGTGGCTTGTCTGAGACATATTTCACAGAAACGATGCTTGAGTACCGTGATGGTGATCGACCTGCAACAATCATGAAGCGTATTGCTAAGGGCTATTCTGATGAAGATATTGAAGCAATGGCTAAATATTTTGCTGGCCTGAAGTTTTCAAATTCACCTTACAACAACATCGAACGTGATACAAAAATGGTTTCTGCAGGTCAGAAATTGCACACAAAATACTGTGAAAAATGTCACGCTGAGAATGGAACAGATCCTGAAGATGATTCTGGTTTCTTGAAGGGCCAAACACACCATTACTTGACATTCTCCATGGAAGATTTCATGTCAGGCGATCGTGAAATGGACAAAAAAATGGCTAAGAAACTTAAACAATTACATGACAAGCATGGCGATAAAGGCATTGCTGCAGTGATTGATTTCTATGCGAACAACAAATAAGGAGAGCCTAAATGAAACAAACTATTTCTCGTCGTTCATTGCTTAAAGCAACTGCTGGCGCTTCAGCTCTAGCAGCTATGGGTATTTCTCCTATCGCTTCAGCTTCAACTAAGAAAGTTGTTGTTGTCGGTGGTGGTATTGGTGGTGCTACAGCAGCTAAATACTTAAAAAAATTGGATTCTTCTATTGATGTAACAGTTATTGAAGCAAACCCTGACTACTACACTTGTTTCATGTCAAACGAAGTAATCGGTGGTCACCGTGATTTGAATAACATCAAATTTGGTTACAAAGGTTTGGCTGGTCATGGCGTAAATGTTGTTCATGACAAAGTAACTGGCATTGATGCTGCAAACAAAACAGTGAAAACTGCGGGTGGTAAATCATTCGGTTACGATCGTTGTATCGTATCACCAGGTGTTGATTTCAAATATGAAATGATTGAAGGTTACTCAGCTGAAGTTGCTGAAACGTCAATTCCTCACGCTTGGAAAGCAGGTCCACAAACGAAAATGTTGCGCGACCAGTTGGTAGCGATGAAAGATGGCGGCACAGTTGTAGTTGTTCCACCTACAAACCCATTCCGTTGTCCTCCAGGACCATACGAGCGTATCTCTTTGATTGCATCTTACTTGAAAGAGCATAAGCCAAACTCTAAGATCGTTGTATTGGATCCTAAGAACAAATTCTCTAAATTTGGTTTGTTCATGGATGGTTGGAAACGTCACTACGGCTACGGCACTGAAAACAGCATGATCAAGTGGATCAAAGCTGATGAAGGCGGTACAGTGACTAAAGTTGACGTAGCGTCTAAGACTGTTACATGTGGTGCTGGCGAATTCAAAGCTGACGTTTTGAACATCATTCCTTCACAGAAAGCAGGCAAAATTGCATTTGACGCAGGTTTGACTAACGATAAAGGTTGGTGTCCGATCGATCAGAAAACGTTTGAATCGACGATTCATGCAGGCATCCACGTTGTAGGTGATTCATCTGTTGCATCTCCTTTGCCTAAGTCTGGTTATGCTGCAAACTCAGAAGCTAAGGTATGTGCGGCTGCAGTTTACGCAATGTTGAACGGTAAAGACATGGTTGAGCCTTCTTGGGTTAACACTTGTTACTCTGTAATTCACCCTGGCGATGGTATTTCTGTTGCAATGGTTTACGCATACGAAGGCGACAAAATCGTTAAAGTACCAGGTGCGGGTGGTTTGACTGGTAAGTTTGATCCAGCTTTGCGTAAGCGTGAAGAAGCGTACGCGCATTCTTGGTTCAACAACATCACAGCAGACGTATTCGGTTAATCTTAACCTCATACATCACTTTGATGATAACCCCTGTAGGCTTCGGTCTTCAGGGGTTTTTTATATCAACGACTCAAGATTCAGGTATAAAAAAAGCGGGCAGTGCCCGCTTTTGTCGTTTTAAGGTAAACCTGTTCAGGCTTTACCTTGCAATTGCGCTACGATCGCTGGGTTTTCAAGTGTTGAAATATCCGAAGTAATCTCTTCACCTTTACCAATCGAACGTAACAGACGGCGCATGATTTTGCCTGAGCGCGTCTTGGGCAAGTTGTCTGCAAAACGAATTTGATCCGGTTTCGCAATAGGCCCAATTTGCTGGCTTACCCACTCACGTAACTCTTTAACTAATGCGTCCGCTGCTTCGCCTTCCGGACGGTCGCCTTTACAAATAACGAACGCCAAGACAGCTTCACCTTTAACTTCATGTGGCATACCGACAACAGCCGCTTCTGCAACCGCTTCGTGCGCTACCAATGCCGATTCGATTTCCATCGTACCTAGACGGTGACCAGAAACGTTCAAGACATCATCAGTACGGCCCATAATCCAGAAATAGCCGTCTTCATCCTTACGTGCGTTATCGCCTGCTAAGTAGTATTTACCGTCAAACATTGGGTAATACGTATTTTGGAAACGCTCATCATCATTCCAAACGGTACGAATCATTGATGGCCATGGTTTACGAATCACTAGATAACCGCCTTGATTAGGCGTTGTAATTTCATTGCCTTCTTCATCAACGATGATGGCATCAATACCAGGCAAAGGACGTGTGCAAGAACCTGGTTTGCAATCGGTTGTTTGTGGAACCGGTGCAATCATATTGGCACCTGTTTCTGTCTGCCACCAAGTGTCAACGATAGGGCATTTAGAAGCACCGATTTTCTCGTAATACCACATCCAAGCTTCTGGATTGATTGGCTCACCAACTGTTCCCAACAGGCGCAATGCAGACAAATCGTATTGATCTGGGAATTGCTCACCTGCTTTCATTAATGCACGAATAGCGGTAGGTGCTGTATAGAAAGTTGTCACTTTGTGATCTTCACAGACTTTCCAGAAACGGCCTGCATCCGGCACCATTGGAACGCCTTCGTAAATAACCTGAGTTGCACCAACGGCCAATGGGCCATAAGCCACGTAAGTATGTCCTGTAATCCAACCAACATCGGCTGTACACCAGTAAACATCTTTGTTAGGGTTAACATCAAAAACCCATTGCATAGTCGTGATGGCACCTAACAAGTAGCCTGCACTTGAGTGCTGAACGCCCTTAGGTTTGCCTGTTGAGCCAGAAGTGTAAAGAATGAACAAAGGATGTTCTGCTTCCACAGGAACAGGGTCGCAGTAGTTGCTCATGCCCGCTTCGAATTCATCCCACCATACATCACGGCCTTCTTTCATTTCAATGTCATCGCCAGTACGTTTTAAAACGACGACTTTTTCAACAGAAAGAGGGTTGCCTTCAAGAGCTGCATCCACGGCATCTTTTAAGCGCACCGTTTTACCGCCACGGAAACCACCGTCAGCAGTGATGATCATTTTCGCACCCGCATCTGCAACGCGATCACGTAAAGCTTCAGCTGAGAAACCACCAAATACAACCGAATGCGTTGCACCAATACGTGCACAGGCCTGCATAGCAACAACAGCGTGAGCAATCATTGGCATGTAAATAACCACGCGATCGCCTTTTTGGATGCCATTGACTTTCAATGCGTTAGCAAAACGACACACTTCATCATGAAGTTCTTTATACGTAATATGGCGAGTATCACCTCGTTCACCTTCGAAGATAATTGCGGTTTGGTGCGCACGTTCTTCTAAATGACGATCAATACAGTTATAAGAAACATTGACCTCACCATCGTTAAACCACTCAAAATGTGGCGCTCGTTCAGTGCTTAGAACGCTTGAGAAAGGTTTTGACCAGTCAATTTTAGCTTCAGCTTGCTCTTTCCAAAAGCCTTCATAATCGTTTTCGGCTTGTTCGTAGAGTGCTTGAATTTGCTCTGGCGAGTGTTGAGCGTTATGAATAAATGATTCAGAAGCGGGGAAACGTCGGTTTTCAACCAACGTTGATTCAATGTTTTGAGACATACGTAGTGACACCTTATATTGATGTTAGATGCCACTATTGTACACGAATGATTTAGGGCTTAGAGAGTAAGTAATCGATGAGTTTTAAAGCCTCATCCTTGCCTCCAGCCATAGAAGGACTTGTGCGATATTTACCGTTCACAATGAGGGCTGGAACACCATCAATCGCGTATTGTCGAGTGAGTTTAAGCGCTTGACGAACTTGATTACCCACAGCAAATGAAAAATAGTGTTTATCGAAATCTTCAGCACTCGCACCATGAGCCATAAAGATGTTTTGAATATCTTTAACTGATGTGATTTTTTTGCCTGAACCAAACATGGCATTGAAAATGGCATCATGCACTTTGTCTTCGATATTTAAAGCTTGAGCTGTGTAAAAGGTTTGAGCGCCCCATGCCCATTTTTCATTGAATAAAGCTGGTTGACGAACAAAAGCAACATCGGTTGGTTTCGATTTCTTCCAACGTTTGATAAAGGGTTCAAACTCATAACAATGAGTACAGCCGTAGAAGAAAAGTTCTTTAACTTCCTGGCCTTTTACGGGTGTTTGCTGAGCTTTATCCAGTAATACATAATGCTCACCTTCCGTCCATTCAGCGGCATGCGCTGATAAGCTAAACCAAGCAAACAAAGTAATGATTAAATAACGCATTGTTTATATCCTCAGAATTAAAAAAGGGCTGCTAATAAGCAACCCTTTAAATTAGGCATACTGTTTAAAGCTCACCATAAGAGTGAAGTCCTGAAAGGAACATGTTTACACCCAAGAAAGCGAACGTTGTGATTAACAAGCCAATCACAGACCACCAAGCCATTGGACGACCTGACCAACCTTTAGTGAGTCGCATATGCAACCATGCCGCATAGTTCAACCAAACGATCAAAGCCCATGTTTCTTTAGGGTCCCAAGACCAGTAGCCACCCCATGCTTCTGCCGCCCACATAGCACCTAGAACAGTTGCAATTGTGAAGAATGCAAAACCCAAAGCAATTGATTTGTACATGATGTCGTCCATCATTTTCAAATCTGGCAAATGGCGTGTCATAAAGTTATCTTTGCCTTTTGCTTCAGCGCCTGATTTCAAGAGATAAGCTATGCCGACCATTGCGGCAATTGCGAAGGTACCATAACCCACGAAGTTAGTTGGCACGTGTATTTTCATCCAGTAGCTATTTAATGCAGGAACCAGTGGTTGAATAACGTGAGCATCTTTCTCAAATGAGTACCACAACAGGAATGCTACTGCTGCAGAGATAATGAGAAGAACAAATCCACCCAGCTTACGCGTAATGTATTTTTGCTCGTAATATAAGTAGCACAAAGCTGTTATGATTGCGAACAACACGAATACTTCGTATAGATTCGAAACAGGAATATGACCGAAATCAGGGCTGATCAAGTACGATTCTTTCCAACGAACCATTAGGCCTACAAGACCGAAGACCGTAGCAGCCCAAGTTAAAGTGGTAGAAATTTTACCGACATATTCAGAGTTTCGAATTAAAGCAAAGAAGTAAGTCAGTGTTGCCATGACATACAAAGCGCTCATCCACATAATGGCTGACTGGCTCGATAACAAGAACTTCAAGAAAAATTGCGTTTCAGCAACCTTAATGTCACCACCATAAAAGTAAATCGCTGCAATTGAAAGACCTGCTACCCAAAGGGTATAAGGACGCATAGATTCCCATTTGAAGCCGAACCAAATCCAAGTAATCGCACTGCCGACAAGAATGCTCTTATCGAAAATGTTCATATTTGCTTCGTAATAATTAAACGCGTATATGGTTCCGATGACAACAAGTGCCGCCCAGATCCATTTGAATAAGCCGGATGAATTGGTATTCATTGCGGCATTGTTTTGAATGCTTTGTGTAGTCATAACTTATGCCTTCATTATGTCGTTAAAGTCGGATTTGATTCTATCGAATTCTTGAGTCGTTTGCAGGGTTGTTTTATTGTCCTGCATGGCCAATTGGGCAGATGTCCCGTCAAGGTGAACCCAAATGCGACGCTGGCGTACGTAAAACATTAAGAACACCCCAACAATCAGCAGCACACTGCCGAAGTAAACCGTGTCTTGTCCAGGCGATTTAGTCATTTGTAGGCCTGATGCCTCAATGTGTTGGAAGCCCTTCAACTGAACGAAAACAGGTGATCCGTAAAGGTGCAATCCAGACATTGCAAAGACTGCATCGTCAAAGAACTGTTGATCAAAATCACTCATTGAACCATCCAGTACTTTCCCTTCCGCTTCAAGAACAGCGCCATAGATAATTGAAAGAGAGGCTTTCAAAATATCCATATACATTGTTTCTGCATCTTTTTGGCGATCTTCAGGAATCGTTGAAACAACGAAATTACGAATGCCATCGAAGCCACGGTTGCGGAACAACATCACAAGTTTTTGCATGAAGTCTTCTTGCATTTGAGCATTACGCAAATCATCGCCCGATAAACCCGTTGTATCAACAGTCAGGATTTGACGTAATTTATCGACATCATTCAAATAGTTCATCATCGACATGAATCGGTTGATGCTGTTTTGTTCATCCGCAGGGATGTACAGGTATTTAAACGGTTCTGCTACGCTTGAACGAGAACCACTCAAGAAAAACTTACGACCTTCAAAGTCAACCGGCATCATGTAATTGTCATATTCATAGGCCTGACCTTGCTCATCACGCACTTTGAATAAAACCGATGGACCGTTGTTTTTAACTTTTTTACCGTTGGCTTCCTTTTGTTCTTCTTCGTTCAAATTACGGATATTGAACATACGGAAATCAGAAAACTCCAAACGATATTGGCCAAGCGGGGTATCCCATGCAGCCATTTGATCGACCGCTGAATTCAAAGGTCGAGCAACGACATCTGGCTCAATCATCGGCCAAACGTCCATTTTTAGCTTAGTCCCACCGTCACTGAAGCTTGATTGGTAAATCGCAATGCCTTTGTAAACCAGAGGGTGGTTAACGGCAATGGTTTTTTCAACCGCAGGTGTTTTCATTTCAGGATCGACTTCAGGGTCATAAATCTTTAATTGAGACTCAAACGATTTCGGCATGCCTGTTTCGTAGTATTTCACTTCGAAGGCATCCACCTGCACACGGAAAGGTAAGCGCTGAACGAAATAACCATTCTCATACGGTAAGAATACAACGTCTGTCGCTTTGCCTTCAGGGACAGTGACTGAGCCACGGAAACTGCCATTATCTGCATCAATCCAAGACTCATCTGGAATATTTTTCAGGGGACGAGATTGTGTTTCAGCGACTAGCTCACCACTCCATTTAGAGAAGGTTAATGGCAAGTTACTGTCGAATAAAGCGCCTACACAGATCACAACAATACCAATGTGAGTGAAGAAATAACCTAAACGATTCCAAGAGCCTTTTTTCGCAAAATAAGAGACTTCGCCGTTGTCATCTTTGCGTTTAAATTTGAATTGGTTGTCAGTCAGCCATTGCTCGACTTTTTCACCTTGAGCATTAGCAGGCGCTGCATTTTCAACTTGAGTGTAAAACTGATAACGTTTTAAAGACAGCTTTGAAACGCCATCTTTGTAAGATTTCATATCACGAATGAATTGAGGGCCATTACGGTAAACGCAGGTTGAGGTTGAAA
>JAAZVR010000050.1 GCA_018623305.1 Thiotrichales bacterium
CGACGTGCTTTAAAGTTTACGACACAAAGCGTAAAGACACATCTATCAAGACTATTGCCTATGCAACAGCTGAATGGACGAAATTCTCGCCAAACATTGCTTATGCCATCACTGGTGAAAAACCAGAACATGACGAAGCGGCTTTGAAACTGATTGCTGAAAAAGCGAATGTTTCGATTCCAGCTCAAATTGATGCTTTGTTTACTAAACCGATCGCTCAGAAAACGATTGTCGATAAGACGGACATCGAACCTGCGATTATGGATTTCTTGGGTTAATCAGCATGGCAGTCAAAATCTACCATAATGCTCGTTGTTCAAAAAGTCGCGCGACTTTGCAATTATTGCAAGAGCGTGGCATTGAGCCTGAGATCATTGATTACAAAAAGAACCCGCCAACGATTGATGATTTATTCAAAATCCTCATGGCGTTGGATGTTCCACCGACGGATTTGATTCGATTCAAAGATGCCGCGGCGAAAGCCTTAGACATTAAACCGAGCGATGAAAAGTTTGTGGAAGAGTGGATTGAGTTAATGGTGGAGAATCCCGCTATTATCGAGCGACCGATTGTCGTGAATGGCTCAAAAGCCGCGATTGGTCGACCACCTGAGAACGTATTGACTATTTTGTAATCAAATACCGCGAACCTTGAGGCGTTTGTCCTCAAGGGATAGCATCATTAAACCGCGATCGTTAAATCGCATCAACTGGTCTTTAAGCGCGTAAATTCCCGCGATAGATATCATTTCTGCTTCGACATTTTGTACAAAGACAGACGCCTTTGTATCACCTTTTGCACCCGCAAACACACGCCCTTTCACAGGCGCATAAATATGGATATTGCCTTCAGCAATGATGTCCGCACCCGAACTCACAGGCGCGAGAATGATAATATCGCCTTCAGAATAGACTTGCTGTCCAGAACGAACCGCATGACGAATGACTTTTGTCGGTAATGGCACTTCTCGATGTTGGACTTGAATCTCAGGCTTAGATTCAGCCTCATCTGTTTCAGTCGCAACTTCAGGTTCAGCAAACACACCCAAGCCAATTTGTTGAGCGTATTCTGTCAAACTTGCATCATCAGAAATAATGCCCACAGGCTTAAGGCCTACATTGTGAAGCATATCCAACATTTGAGCTAAATCAGAAACTTCAACTTCAGTTTGAGGCAGTTGCAACACCACTGAAGCCCCTTCGAAGAACGCGCGCTCTTCAAAGGCTAAATTTTCCAACTCATCTTCAATCCTATCTAAATCAATTGATGATAAAGACACCACTGAAAGTGGAAATACAGAATCCTTCAGCTCGACCAAAGCCATGTTATTACCTGCTTATTTTTGACGCATATGCGGGAATAATAGCACGTCTCGAATCGTTGGTGAATCCGTCAACAACATCACCAAACGATCGATACCAATGCCCTCACCCGCTGTTGGTGGAAGACCATGCTCAAGCGCAACGATGTAATCAGCATCGTAGTGCATCGCTTCATCATCACCGGCATCTTTTTCTTCAACTTGTTTACGGAAACGCTCTGCTTGGTCTTGAGCGTCATTCAACTCGGAGAAGCCATTCGCGATTTCACGACCACCGATAAACAACTCAAAACGGTCGGTAATAAACGGATCTTCGTCATTACGACGCGCCAATGGTGAAACTTCCGCTGGATATTCTGTGATGAACGTTGGCTGCATTAATTTATGCTCAGCTGTTTCTTCAAAGATTTCTGTTTGAAGTTTGCCCAAACCATAAGTTGGTTTAACATCCACGCCTTTGGCTTTCGCCAACGCTCGACATGATTCAAGGTCTTCTAACATGCACGGTGTTACATCATCGTTGTAGAACAAAATCGCTTCTTTGATGCTCATGCGCGCAAACGGCTTGCCAAAGTCGTATTCATCACCTTGGTAATTCACTACAGACGTGCCCAAAACTTCTTCCGTCAAACCACGCAACATCGCTTCAGTTGTGTTCATCAAGTCTTTGTAATCGGCATAGGCCTCATAAAATTCCAACATAGTAAATTCTGGGTTGTGACGCGTTGAAAGGCCTTCATTACGGAAGTTACGGTTGATTTCAAAAACTTTCTCAAAACCACCGACAACCAAACGTTTCAAATACAACTCAGGCGCAACACGTAAAAATAACGGCATATCCAAGGCATTATGATGCGTGTTGAACGGACGTGCCGTTGCACCGCCTGGAATCACGTGCATCATCGGCGTTTCCACTTCCATAAAGTTCTTATTGCTCAAGAAATTACGAATGTACTGCACCGCTTTAGAGCGAATTTGGAATGTTTTGCGGCTTTCTTCGCTGACAATCAAATCCACATAACGCTGGCGGTATTTAACCTCTTGGTCCTGCAAACCGTGGTGTTTGTCTGGTAATGGGCGCAAAGCTTTTGTCAAAAGCTCGATGTTATCAACCCATACAGACAACTCGCCAAGATCGGTTTTAAACACACGACCTTCAACACCCATGATGTCGCCTAAATCCCATTTCTTGAATTCAGTGTTATAGAAACCTTCTGGCAAATCATCGCGAGTCACATAAATCTGCACTGTACCTGACATATCCTGAAGATTGGCAAAACTCGCTTTACCCATGATACGACGTGTCATCATGCGCCCAGCTAGGCTGACACGGACTGGATTCGCTTCCAATTCTTCTTTC
Source organism: Thiotrichales bacterium (assembly GCA_018623305.1). Taxonomy (GTDB): domain Bacteria; phylum Pseudomonadota; class Gammaproteobacteria; order JAAZVR01; family JAAZVR01; genus JAAZVR01. The sequence goes on from JAAZVR010000050.1 coordinate 2,682, forward strand.
GTCATCTCGCCGAAACGATCCATCACTTCAACCGCTAAATCTTCTCGACGGAACGAATTCGGGAAGGCATTGCCTTGTTCACGACGCATCGCCAATTTAACTCGACGCGTGACCATTTCATTTCGTTTAAGATCATCTTTAGCCGTTTTGATCAGACCTTTTTTATTTGCTTTGCCTTCGACTTTGATTTCTTCGTAAGAGGCAATTTCAAAATCACCGTAAAAACTCTTAACGACCACTTTTTCGTCGTTTTCATAGGTATGAAGGGCAAATTCAATGCCGTCGTTTTTAACTGTATCTTGGTTTGTCAATTCCATGTTCTTAAATACCCGCTTTTAAGCTTGCTTGAATAAATTGGTCTAAATCGCCATCAAGAACGGCTTGAGTATTGCCGACTTCGACGCCTGTACGTAAATCTTTAATTCGGCCTGAATCCAATACATAAGAGCGGATTTGACTCCCCCAACCAATGTCGGATTTTGAATCTTCTAAGGCCTGCTTTTCAGCATTGCGTGATTGCATTTCCAGTTCATAAAGTTTCGCCTTCAACTGCTTCATCGCTTCATCTTTGTTTTGGTGCTGTGAACGACCATTCTGACACTGCGTCACAGTATTGGTCGGTAAATGCGTGATACGCACCGCCGATTCTGTCTTGTTGACGTGCTGACCACCGGCACCTGAAGCACGATAAGTATCAATACGCAAATCCGCTGGATTAATTTCGATATCAATGTTGTCATCGACTTCTGGCGAAATAAACACCGATGAAAACGAAGTATGTCGCTTCGAGTTTGAATCGAATGGCGATTTGCGCACCAAACGATGCACGCCCGTTTCTGTTCTTAACCAGCCATAAGCATACTCGCCTTTGACATGCACGGTCGCACCTTTAATGCCGGCCACATCGCCGTCAGAAATTTCCGTGATTTCGGCACTGAAGTTATGGCGATCACACCAACGCAAATACTGGCGCAACAACATATTCGCCCAATCCTGTGCCTCTGTACCACCCGAACCCGCTTGGATTTCAAGGTAAGCATTGTTTGGATCCATTTCGTGCGAGAACATACGCTTGAATTCCAGTTCTTCAAGTTTGCTCGACAACAGCTCTAATTCAGCGATGACTTCATCCAAGGCTTCTTGGTCGTTTTCTTCTTTAGCCATTTCCAGCATTTCTTGGCAGACTTTCAGACCACCTTCCATGTCATTGACCGTATTCACAATCCCTTCAAGCATTGAACGTTTCTTACCCAATTCTTGAGCACGCTCTGGCTGATTCCATACATCGGGTTGTTCAAGCTCTCGGTTCACTTCATCAAGTTCTTCAACCTTGACTTCAAAATCCAAATACTTTTTCAGCTCAGCCGTACGCTGACCAAAATCTTCAACTTGGTTGAAATAAGGATTCAGTTCTAAAGCATCCATTAATGTCTTTCCTCTTCAGGCTGGATATGGCGGACTAATAACTGCAGTTTACGCTGTCCGCGAAATTTGTTTTCATTTAATTCGTACACCACACGTACTTTCGAGCCGACTTGCATCCACTGTTCATAACAGGTGTTAAACGCAATCAAATCAACAGGCATATGGTCAGTATCGGTCAAACCTTTAATGCTCACGTGCGTACCTTTGATATTTCTCACTTCTTCAATCAAAAACACACCATCAAAAATAGGCATCGGGAAGGTTTGTCCCCACGGCATCCAATCTTTCAGGCTGCGCGCCAGTTCAATTTCAAATTCATGACCTTGGATTTCACCATCGGTTTCCCATTCTGCTTCGGGCAATCCTTTCTGGAATAAATCACCGACTCGTTCGCTCAATAAGGCCTTAAATTGTTTGAAGTTCGATTTATACAACGACACACCCGCAGCCATTGCATGACCGCCGTGACTCAATAATAAATCAGGGTATTCTTCTGCAAGTTCACTGAATATATCACGAATATTTACGCCATTAATCGAACGAGCAGAACCGCGTAAAATCTCATCCTCAACTTCAGCAAATACGATACTCGGACGGTTCAACTGCTCTTTTAATCGACCTGCGAGAATCCCAACAATGCCTTGGTGCCATTGAGTGCCGTAAATGGCAATTACATCCGGTGTTTGACCATGCTTGGCACAAATGCAATCCACAAGCCCTAAAGCCTCTTCTTTCATCGAAAATTCAATTTCTCGACGCTCTTGGTTGTATTCATCCAATTGATTGGCGTGTTTCAATGCGCTGGCAAAATCCTCCGCCATTAAGCAATCCACTCCCACCGACATATCGTGCAATCGACCTGCGGAATTCAAACGAGGCGCAATCGCAAAACCTAAATCTTGCGTCGAAAACTCATCCAATTCTCGGTTTGAGAGTTGAGCTAAGGGCTTAATGCCTTCACTGCATTGACCTGCTCGAATACGCGCCACCCCTTGAGACACTAAAATACGGTTTACCTGAGTGAGCGGCATCACATCGGCCACCGTACCTAAAGCGACCAAATCCAGCAAATCCGCTAAATTCGGTTCAGGTTTATCCGCAAATAGGCCTTGTTCTCGCATATTGGCTCTTACCGCCAACAAAACGTAAAAAATAACGCCTACACCTGCTAAATGCTTGCATGGAAACTCACATCCGTTTTGATTTGGGTTCACCACCGCTACCGCATCAGGCTCGCACATATCTGGCAAATGGTGATCGGTAATGACAACATCAATACCGAGTTCATTAGCTTTTCGAGTGCCTTCGACACTGCAAATGCCGTTATCCACGGTCACAATTAAGTCAGGTTTAGGCTCTAAGCACTGATCTAAAAGTTCAGGCGAAAAACCATAGCCACAATCAAAGCGATTAGGAATTCGATATCGCAAATTTTGCGCGCCGAGCATTTTAAGGCCTCGCATGGCCAAAGCCGTTGAAGTCGCACCATCGGTATCGTAATCACCAATGATTAAAATCTTCTGCTGTTCAACAATTGCTTGAGTGATGCGCTCAGCCGCGGGTTTAATGTCTTTGAGTAAATCTGGCGAAGGCAACTGCGCTAGGGAATGGTCTAATTCTTCCAATGAGCCAATTTCTCGGCGCGCAATCACGCGTCGAATGACATCCGGCCATTCTTGAGGCAGCTGCTTGTAGAGTGTTTCGTTAATATGTCTTCGTTTAATGAGCATGCGCTAAATACTGTTCGATTCTTTTGTTAAGTCGCCACCATTGACGATAATTTTTAGGTGCCAGGCGATATAAGCCTTCTTGCCCAAAGTCCAAAAGAAGAGTCACAGGTTGTTTACGCTGAATCTCACTCAAAATTGGCTCTAACCAGTTTTGAATGAACTCGCTCGTGGCAGATTGAGCCTGTTCACGCTGACCGTGTCGCAAACTGCGCGCCAACGAATCCAACTCGATAGAATCGGATTGCGATTCCCATCGAATATTTTGATTCGCTTGCGCGACCGACCAAGGCCAAATGCTGTTAGCTGGAATCCTATCATCCATGTGTAACACCATTTGTATCTCGTTGCTTAACTGCCGCCAAGCTTGAGCGGATTGCCCTTTCGGCATTGCTGTATCAATATGACGCCCAACCACTTCATCGGTTGGGACAAAAAACGCATTCCCCAATTCGTTACGAATATAACATTGACCACTCTCACCTTGAATCAAAAGCGTTTCACCTAACGCTTGATTCAAACTCATAAGCCACTGTTTCGATTCCTCCGCCTTGGGCTGAAGTTGTTCTGTCATAAATAAGGCGTCTCGATCAGCCATTAAATTCACCCAATCTAACCACAACCATTCATCTTCAGCTAAACCATCACTGCGCTGGATTTCTCGCGCATTCAGTAAAGGCTTAGCTGAAACTGAAATCTGTTTACATTCTTCATCAATTGGCTCTAATCGCTCAGCTCGCGCCAAAACTTTTAATAAAAGTTTGGGTGCAAGCTGATGATCGTGTAACTCACTCAATAAGTAAGGTACTTTGAGCCGAATTTGCATTAATCCAATGTCTCAACTCGGATACGAGCGACTTCACCACGCACACCGTCCACGCCTTGAATCTGTTCAATCACAGTATTCATCAACGTTTCTTGCACACGATTCGTCAACAAAACAATCGTAACATCATCACCGTCTTGCTCTGGCTCTTCTTGAATCAAGGCCTCAATACTGACACCTGAATCTGCCATCAAAGCAGTGATATTTGCCATCAAACCGCACTTGTCTTGCGCGTTAAAACGCAAGTAGTATTCCGTTTTGATTTGATCGATGGTTGCAATAGCTTGGTCAACCAATTGACCTTCTTGATAACCCAAGCCTTTAACCGTTTGAGCACCCGCATTCAAACCACGCACGATATCAACGATATCCGCAACCACAGCAGAAGCCGTTGGGCCTGCACCCGCGCCTGGACCGTAATACAAAGTCGGTCCAACTTGATCGCCTTTTACAACGACAGCATTCATCACACCATCGACATTCGCAATCAAACGCTTCTTCGGTAATAACGTTGGATGAACGCGCATTTCAATGCCGTTCTCACCACGATTCGCAACACCTAGGTGCTTAATCACATAACCCAATCGCTCTGCGTATTCCACGTCTTCTGTTTGAATTTTGCTGATGCCTTCTGTGTACGTCTTTTCAAAATCCAAAGGCATACCAAACGCAATCGATGCAAGGATAGTTAGCTTATGCGCCGCATCAATACCTTCGACATCAAAGGTTGGATCCGCTTCAGCATAACCCAAGGCCTGCGCTTCAGCTAAAACATCATCGAAATCACGACCTTTATCACGCATTTCTGTCATGATGAAGTTACCC
>JAAZVR010000051.1 GCA_018623305.1 Thiotrichales bacterium
ACCAAATCGATCTAATTTATCTTTAATTTGCCCTGAAGGAATATTAATAGCTTCTCCGATCTTTCCTTCACGAACTTCATGCCCTTCACGCACATCCACCAGTATTACATCGTCATTCATCAGGCGGATCGCTTCTGCAGGGTTTACATTTTTATACCCCTGCATCTTTTCACCAAAAATGCTGTATAACAACATCATACTAATGATCGCCAAAGCCAAAAACAACGGCCACTGATACACAATAAATTCACTAAAAGTCATCGGTCAAACTTCCAAATCAACGTTATAAATCCGACTGATTTTAGCAAGAAAACACTTTATAATGGATAAAATTAAATAAGCACAATTTCATAACCGTAGGAACTTTCATAGACATGACAACGATTGCACATCGACCAACAGGCTTGATTATTTTGGACGGCTGGGCTCACAGCGAAATCACTGAGCACAATGCCATTGCACAAGCCCAAACGCCTAACTTTGATCGTCTATGGAACCATTACCCCCACAACCTAATCAATACTTCAGGTGAAGTCGTTGGCCTGCCTGATGGACAAATGGGCAACTCCGAAGTCGGCCACCTCAATCTAGGTGCAGGCCGTACGGTCTACCAGAGCTTCACATTGATTAGCAAGCACATCGAAACTGGCGAATTCAACCGAAACTTTGCACTTACAAGCGCAATTGGTCGCGCAGTGAAAGAAAAGCGCGCTGTTCACATTATCGGTTTACTTTCAGACGGCGGTGTTCACAGCCATGAAAACCACTTGCACGCAGCCGTGCGCTTAGCCGCACAATCCGGCGTTGAAGACATCATCGTCCACATCTTTACGGACGGCCGCGACGTCGCACCCAAATCGGCACTGCAGTACATTGATAACATGGAAGCTGTATTTGCTGAAATCGGTAAAGGCCGAATTGCATCTATTATCGGTCGTTACTTTGCTTTAGACCGCGATACTCGTTGGGAACGCACACAAAAAGCCTACGATCTGATTACAACAGGAGAAGCTGATTTCACAGCAACCTCAGCTAAAGAAGCGGTTGAAATGGCATACGAGCGCGGCGAAACGGATGAATTTATTCAATCCACCGTTATCACATCATCGAATGATACACACCGCATGGATGACGGCGATGTGGCTATTTTCATGAACTACCGTGCTGATCGAGCACGCCAGCTAACAAAAGCCTTTATCACAGAAGATTTCACGTGCTTCCATCGCGAACACAGCCCGTTGTTGCGAGATTTTGTCACACTGACGGAATACAACAAAAACTTCAAAGTCTCAGTGGCTTTCCCTCCTGAAAACTTGAAAAACACATTTGGTGAATACGTTTCAGATCAAGGCCTTAAACAGCTTCGCATCGCAGAAACAGAAAAATACGCACACGTCACGTTTTTCTTAAACGGCGGCAAAGAAGAGCCATTTAAAGGTGAAGATCGTATCTTGATCCCTTCTCCAAAAGTCGCAACTTACGACCTAAAACCTGAAATGAGCGTTGCTGAAATCGCAGACGCATTGACTGCAGCGATCGCGGAAGGCACTTACGACACATTTATCTGTAACTTTGCAAACCCAGACATGGTTGGCCACTCGGGCGATTTAGAAGCAACAATCAAAGCCATCGAGGCAACAGACACAGCCCTGGGTCGCGTCATGGATGCTATCGAAGCTGCTGACGGTGAATTAGTTGTCACAGCCGACCACGGCAACGCTGAAAAATTGATGAACGAAGAAACAGGCCAGCCTCATACGGCGCACACAACCAACCCAGTTCCAATCGCCTACTTTGGCAAACGCCCTGCTTCAATTCGTGACAACGGAGCTTTGCCTGACGTAATGCCAACCCTACTTCATCTTATGGGCCTCGAAAAACCACAAGAAATGACTGGCGTATCGTTGATTCAACTGGACGCATGAAGCGCCTAGTCACATTAGTATTTTTGTGTCTGATGTCGTTCAATACGGCATCGGCGCAAAGCATTCAAACAATAGAAGAAGAACTTAACAACAACCAAACACTTTTGGAACAGCTTAGCCTTGAACTGCAAAAACAAATCGTTCTTAATCAATACACCGAAGCTCAAGTTTTAAAAAGCCTTACTCAAGCCTGCCTCAACAATATTCATACACTTAAGCTCGAACTCGCTGCCGCACAGAAACAAAAAACCTCAACCCCACAGCCTCCGCACCACACTCTGCGAAAACCAAAATCACTACCTAAACAACAAAAAACAAACAACCAATGGCCTATGCCAGGCAACATCTCCATTCACCCCGAACAGCCTCATGCTCGCATCATCACTCACCAATCTCCACAACCAGTTAGAGCACCCTCTGACGGTCAAGTCATTTTTAGCGAAACAACTGAATTACTTGGACACCTCATCATCATTAGGCATAAAAATCATTACATGAGCCTATACGGCCATATTCACACTCCTCTTGTCAAAACTCACCAGAAAGTCAAAGCTGGCGACGTTATCGCAAGCAACACTCAAAAGCTCGTCTTTGAAGTCCGCAGAAAAGGCCTCAAAACCTCTCCAGAACGCTGGTTGCAAAAGTCTTCTAAACTTCATTAATTTCTAATATAATTACACCCCATTTGACTAGTTAAAAATCAGTCTTAACAGACATAGAAATTCAAGCGGAAAATTATGAGCGAATATAAAGGTATCAATATCGGCGGGATGTACGATCCTGCTTTTGAAACGGAGAACTGTGGTTTCGGTTTGATCGCACACATGAAAGGTCAAGCAAGCCATACCCTAGTTGAGACAGCAATCGAGTCTTTGGCTCGCATGACTCACCGTGGCGGCGTTGCCGCAGACTGCTGCTCGGGCGACGGCTGTGGTCTTTTGCTGCAAAAACCGGATTCATTTTTCAAAAGCTATGCACAAAGCAACGGCATCAATCTTAAGGACCATTATGCAGTCGGCATGATTTTCTTAAACACTGACGCCGATAAAGCAGCGAAGGCGCGTGAGACTTTAGAGAGCAAGTTATCAGCAAATGGCTGTACTGTTGCAGGCTGGCGTGTTGTACCTACAGAAGATGCTGTATTGGGCATGCAAGCTAAATCAATCCTTCCAGGTATTGAACAAGTCTACGTCAATGCTGGCAAAGGTATGACAGAAGCTGAATTTAACCGTGCAATGTTCGTCGCTCGTCGTCAAACTGAGATGGAAATCGAGCCGAATGATGAAATGTTCTATGTTGTTTCATTGAATTCTCGCTTGATTGGTTACAAAGGCCTCGTAATGCCACGTGACCTTCCGAAGTTCTATCAAGACTTAAATGACTCAACGTTTGAATCTGCGATTTGTTCTTACCACCAACGTTTCTCTACGAATACGATGCCACAATGGCGTTTGGCTCAACCATTCCGTTTCCTAGCTCATAACGGTGAGTTAAACACTATCCGTGGCAACCGTAACTGGGCGGTTGCGCGAGAAGGTAAATTTAAGACTGATTTAATTCCGAACTTGGGTGAATTGAAACCGATTGTTTCTCAAACAGGTTCTGACTCAAACTCATTAGATAACATGCTTGAAGTTCTAATGATGGGTGATATGGATGTTTATCGCGCATTGCGTTTGATGATTCCACCAGCTTGGCAGAACGTGCCTCACATGGATCCTGAACTGCGTGCATTCTATGAGTACAACTCAATGCACATGGAACCTTGGGACGGCCCAGCAGGCATGGTTATCACTGACGGTCGCTTGGCAATGTGTGGTGTTGACCGCAACGGTCTTCGCCCAACACGTTATGTCATTACAAAAGATGGTCACATTACATACGCTTCAGAAATCGGTGTGTACGATTACGCACCTGAAGACGTTGTATCTAAAGGCCGCTTGAAGCCAGGCCAATTGATTGCAGTCGATACTGAAACCGGTGAGATGTTCAAACCTGAAGACATCGACCAAATCTTGAAATCAGGCCAGCCTTACCAAGCGTGGATGAAAGAAAACTACAACGTTTTAGACACAGACACAGCACAAGACAACAATGCGGCTGCAATGGATGATGAAGATGCACACACGTATCAGAAATACTTCCAAGTGTCATTTGAAGAACGCGATCAAATCATTCGTGTATTGGCTGAAAATGGCCAAGAAGCAACAGGCTCAATGGGCGATGATGCACCATTCCCTGTACTTTCACGCAATGCACGTTCAGTCTACGACTACTTCCGTCAAATGTTTGCTCAGGTGACAAATCCACCAATTGACCCATTACGCGAGTCAATCGTTATGTCACTGAACACTTGTTACGGTCGCGAATTGAATGTCTTTGAAGAAACCGCAGAACATGCGAAACGTTTGGAGTCTCACTCTCCAATCTTGTCACCTAGCATGTTTGGTAAATTGTTGAGCTTTAACGAGCCTGGCTACGATGCTGTCAGTTTCTCATTGAACTACAACCCTGAACAAACGAACCTAAAAGACGCGATCATTGCCTTAACAAACGCTGCTGTAGAAGCCGTAAAAGCGGGCAAAACGATTCTTGTATTGTCTGACAAAGACATCGAAGCAGGTTTGTTAACGATTCACGCTTCAATGGCAACAGGCGCTGTTCACCACCGTTTAACACGTGAAGGCCTACGTTGTGATGCCAACATTGTGGTTGAAACTGCAACCGCGCGTGACCCACATCACTTTGCTGTGTTGTTTGGTTATGGCGCGACGGCGGTTTACCCATACATGGCTTATGAATCCATTCGTGATATGTTGCGCACGAAAGAATTGTCTGATGAGCATGATTTTGCTTACTACATCAACAACTTCCGCAAAGGTATCGCAAAAGGCCTATTGAAAATCCTATCTAAAATGGGTATTTCAACGATTGCTTCTTACCGTGGCGCTCAATTGTTTGAAGCAGTGGGCTTAACGAAAGACATCGTTGACCTATGTTTCACAGGTACATCGACACGCATCGAAGGTGCGACATTCCAGCATTTGGAAGACGACCTTAAAACTGTTGCAAAACGTGCATTCAACAAACGTCGCACGATTCAACAAGGTGGCTTGTTGAAATACGTCCACGGTGGCGAAGATCACGCTTACAACCCAGATGTTGTGAACTACTTGCGTGACGCGGTTCAAAAAGGGGACCAAGCGGCATACGACAAGTTTGCTGAATTGGTTAACAACCGCGCACCGATGGTCTTACGTGACTTGTTAAAAGTAAAAGACACGGGCAATTCAATTTCGATTGACGAAGTTGAATCGGTTGAATCAATTTTGAAACGATTCGACTCTGCAGGTATTTCTTTGGGTGCACTATCACCTGAAGCCCATGAGTCACTGGCAACCGCGATGAACCGTTTGGGCGCTCGCTCAAACTCAGGTGAAGGCGGTGAAGATCCAGCGCGTTACGGCACAGAAAAAATGTCGAAAATCAAACAGATTGCGACAGGTCGTTTCGGCGTAACACCGCATTACTTAGTGAATGCTGAAGTGCTACAGATTAAAGTGGCTCAAGGTGCGAAGCCAGGTGAAGGCGGTCAGTTGCCAGGCCACAAAGTCGATAACTACATCGGTATGCTGCGTAACGCAAACCCAGGTGTAACGTTAATCTCGCCTCCGCCTCACCACGATATCTATTCGATTGAGGATTTGGCTCAGTTGATTTACGACTTGAAGCAAATCAACCCTCAAGCAAAAGTTTCAGTAAAACTGGTTTCTGAACCTGGTGTAGGTACGATTGCAGCCGGTGTTGCCAAGGCCTACGCGGACTTGATTACGATTTCAGGTTACGACGGTGGTACAGGTGCATCGCCAATCACTTCAGTTAAATACGCAGGTAATCCATTTGAAATGGGCCTAGCGGAAACTCACCAAGTATTACGTGCAAATGACCTGCGTGGACAAGTTGAAGTTCAAGCCGACGGTGGTTTGAAAACAGGCCTAGACGTGATTAAAGCGGCGATGTTGGGTGCGGAATCATTTGGTTTCGGTACAGCACCAATGATTGCTCTAGGTTGTAAATACCTACGAATCTGTCACTTGAATACCTGTGCAGTAGGTGTTGCGACTCAGAACGAGCGTTTACGTAAAGAACACTTCATCGGATTGCCAGAGATGGTAATGAACTACTTCAAATTTGTAGTTCAAGAAGTGCGTGAAATCATGGCGCAACTGGGTGTTCGTACTCTGGTTGAATTGGTCGGTCGCACAGACTTGCTTGAAGTCATCGAAGGCGTCACTGAAAAACAAGCAAACCTTGATTTGCAACCATTGTTGTCAACAGATGGCATTCCTGCTGATAAACCGCAAACTTGTCAGGTTGAGCGTAATAATCCTTGGGATAAAGGCGACATCGCAGAAAAAATGGTTGAAACCGTATTACCAACGATCGAAGCGAAAACAGGTGGCGAGTTCGAATTTGACCTTATCAACACAGGTCGTTCAATTGGTGCTCGTGTTTCTGGCGAAATCGCTCGTCGTTACGGCAACTTCGGCATGGAAGATGCGCCAATCAAGTTGAAATTGAAAGGCATCGCCGGTCAATCATTCGGCGTATTTAACGCAGGTGGTTTGGAAATGTATCTTGAAGGCGATGCCAACGACTACGTTGGTAAAGGCATGGCCGCAGGTAAATTGGTCATTACACCACCGGCTGGCAGCGCATTCGAAGCAAAATCAACACCGATTGTCGGTAACACATGTTTATACGGTGCGACAGGCGGTAAGCTATTCGCAGACGGTACGGGTGGAGAACGTTTCGGCGTGCGTAACTCAGGTTCAACGGCTGTAGTCACAGGTGTGGGCGACCACGGTTGTGAATACATGACTGGCGGTATCATCGTCAGCCTTGGTACTACAGGCATCAACTTCGGTTCAGGTATGTCAGGTGGTTATGCCTTTGTTCTAGACCAAGATAACAGCTTCCCTGATCGTTATAACCCAGAGATGGTTGATATCAACCGCATCGAATCACAAGACACGGCGAACTACCGTAAAAAATTAAAGTCTTTGATTGAAGAGTTCGTTGCTGAAACGAACAGTGATTGGGGTCGAGAGGTGTTAGAAAACTTCGAAAACTTCTTACCGAAGTTCTGGTTGGTCAAGCCTAAAGCGCTTGAACTCGACAAGCTTTGGAACATGATGCACAAAGACGCGGACTAAGGAGACACGAAAATGACAAAAGCGACTCAGTTTTTAGAAGTGGATCGTCAAGACCCGGTCAAATTATCCGCGGACGAACGATCTCAAAATTATTGCGAAATTTATGGTGCATTCGACATTCAACACGCTCAAGCACAAGCTGAGCGTTGTTTGGAATGTGGTAATCCATATTGTGAACACGCATGTCCTGTACACAACTACATCCCGAACTGG
>JAAZVR010000052.1 GCA_018623305.1 Thiotrichales bacterium
CAATTACTTATCCTCTACTAAATACGCTTCTGCTAAAATCGCCGAAACGATCTCACTCATCTGGCGCAAAAACATTAAATCCAAATTCGATTGAAAGCGGTCGCTTCGACTGCCCAAAGCCAACACACCAAAAATTTCTTCATCACCCATCGGCAATAATGCACACGAGGTCATATTGGGTGCTTCAAATAAACGCGCCATTTCCTTATCCGCCAAACAACCGCTGAATGGCATTAGGCCATCAAAATGCGTGGCTAAATCACTGTCCCAAAACGCATCGCACGGAATATGCTGACAAAAATCCGTCTTAGGAAAACGAGAATCGAACACCCACAAACGCGCTTGCTCGACATCAAACAGCTCTTGCATCAAATCTTTTAAACACGCCACTTTATCTGCCGCGCGGGTTAAGGTCAGCGTCAAGCGGTGCAATTTCACATACAACTTATCGTTATCCCCCGCAATCGACATCAATGAATAAAACTGCTCATTCATCTGCTCGACTTGCGCTTGCAAACGTTTAATCTGATATTGAGTGAATGACAAAGTACCTGCCGCGCGTTTGTGTGGCAGATTTAAAACATCTAGCACATCCGTTTCGCGACAAAAGAAATTGCGGTGATTACGAAGGTATTCCGCAACGATTTCATCATTCAATTCAGTCATCTAACCATTCTCCATCAAACACCACCGCCGTCGGGCCTGTCATCCACACAGGGTCTGAGTAATCGCCCGACCATTCAATTTGCAAAGGTCCGCCGGGCAAGTCCACTCGAACCGATGGGCCTAATAGGCCTTGAACTTGTCCAACCACGGCCGCACCACACGCGCCTGTGCCGCAAGCCATCGTTTCACCTGCGCCGCGCTCGTACACGCGCAATTTGACGTGGTCTTTATCAATCACTTGCATAAACCCGACATTCACTCGATTGGGGAAACGTGCGTGCGATTCCACCAATGCGCCAATGCGCTCGGGCAAATCGGTTTGAATATCGTCCACAACAAACACTGCATGAGGATTGCCCATCGACACAGCCCCAATTGAATACATTTCACCCGCTACTTCAATGTCATAACAGGGCGATTGCTCATCCGCCACAAATGGAATCTCACTCGGGACAAATCTCGGTGCACCCATATTAACCCGCACCCAGCCGTCTTCTGCCATGTGCAACACAATCACGCCCGACGCCGTTTCAACGGTAATGTCTTGTTTATCCGTCAAGCCGTAATCCGTCACATAACGCGCGAAACAACGCGCGCCATTGCCGCACTGCTCCACTTCAGATCCGTCTGCATTGAAAATACGATAACGAAAATCCACATTCGGCGTATCGGTCGCTTCAACAATTAATAACTGATCACACCCCACGCCAAAACGACGATCGGCCATTTTTTTGACTTGCGCTTCGGTTAAATCCACCGTTTGATTCACTGCATCAATGACCACAAAGTCATTCCCTAAACCGTGCATTTTGGTGAATTTCAACGCCATGGGGCTGCCCTCTCAATCGTGTGTGTTCGTGCTATAATCCGCGCATATTTTAACGTAAGGAATTCCACGAATGTCAGTTATGACACCGAGAGAAACAGTACAAGAACTCGATAAACACATCATTGGTCAAGACGAAGCAAAAAAGGCGGTTGCTATTGCTTTGCGTAATCGTTGGAGACGCGCGAATGTCGCGGCCGATTTACGCCCAGAAATCACACCGAAGAACATCTTAATGATTGGTCCAACGGGTGTGGGTAAAACGGAAATTGCACGCCGTTTAGCTAAATTAGCCAACGCACCTTTCTTGAAAGTTGAAGCAACGAAGTTTACTGAAGTCGGTTATGTCGGTCGTGATGTGGATTCCATCATCCGTGATTTGGTCGATGTGTCCATCAAAATGCACAAAGAACAAGCGATGAAAAAATTGCGCCCGCGTGCAGAAGATGCCGCTGAAGAACGCATTTTGGATGTCTTACTGCCAGCACCCACCGCAGGTTCAGGCGAAGGCCAAGATATGTCAGACACGCGCCAAAAATTCCGTAAAAAATTGCGCGAAGGCCAATTGGACGACAAAGAAATCACTTTAGATTTAGCCGTGCCACCGAAACAAGTGGAAATCATGGGACCTCCGGGCATGGATGATTTAACCGATCAATTGCAAAGCGCTTTTGCAGGCCTTGGCATGGGCAAAACACAATCACGCAAATTGAAAATCAAAGATGCGCAAAAGCTATTGATTGATGAAGAAGCGGCTAAACTCATTAACGAAGACGACCTCAAAGCTGAGGCCTTGGACAACGTTGAAAACAATGGCATCGTGTTCTTGGATGAAATCGACAAAGTGGCGAAAAGCAACAGCCAATCGTCGGGTGATGTGTCTCGTGAAGGCGTTCAGCGCGATCTTCTACCGTTAATCGAAGGGTCTTCTATTTCAACCAAACACGGCACGGTCAAAACAGACCATATCTTGTTTATCGCATCGGGCGCATTCCACTACGCACGCCCTTCGGATTTGATTGCCGAGTTGCAAGGTCGCTTGCCGATTCGCGTCGAATTAAAGGCCTTACGTGTGGAAGATTTCGTTCGTATTTTGACTGAACCGAAGGCCTCATTGATTAAGCAATACATCGCTTTGATGAAAACCGAAGGTTTAAATTTGGATTTTGACGAGGCCGCGATTCAACGTATTGCCGAAATTGCACATGATGTGAACGAAACCACTGAAAACATCGGAGCGCGTCGCTTGCATACCGTGATGGAAAAATTGTTGGAAGATCTATCGTTCGATGCGTCGGATAAATCCGATGAAACCGTCACCGTCACAGCAGACTATGTGAATGAAAAATTGGGCGATTTAGCGCAAAATACAGACATGAGTCGTTACATCCTATAAAGGCATTGGAGACAAACATGAGCGATAACACCACACACTTTGGTTTCAAAGACGTCAACGCTAACGAAAAAGTTAAACTCGTCAAAGGCGTGTTCGACTCGGTCGCCGATAAATACGACCTGATGAATGATGTGATGTCGATGGGCGTGCATCGCTTATGGAAACAAGCCACCATCGCACGCTCTGGCATTCGCCCGGGCGATACCGTGTTGGACTTAGCAGGCGGCACAGGAGACTTGACGTTAAAGTTCTCGCGCAAAGTCGGGCCTGAAGGCAAAGTCATCTTGGGCGACATCAACGAATCGATGGTGCGTGTCGGGCGTGATCGCTTGATTGACGAAGGCGTCGATGGCAATGTGGATTATGCAATTACCAATGCTGAATTCTTGAGCTTCCCAGACAATACCTTTGATTTAGTGACCATGGCTTTTGGTTTACGTAATGTGACCAATAAAGACAAAGCCTTGGAAGAAATCTATCGCGTGTTAAAGCCAGGTGCGAAATTGATGGTACTGGAATTCTCACAAGTCGATAACGCCATGCTTAAAAAGTTGTACGACACCTACTCATTCCAAATCATGCCAATGATGGGCAAACTGATTGCCAACGATGAAGAATCTTACCGCTACTTAGCGGAATCTATCCGCATGCACCCTGACCAAGAAACATTGAAATCAATGATGCTGGATGCGGGTTTTGATTCCGTGACTTATCACAATATGACGGGCGGCGTGGTTGCCTTGCATATAGGGTATAAATTCTAATGAACATATCCTTAACGCCCTCTCAAGCAAAGCATTTTGAACCCATCTGGGGCAAGATGCTGGAATGGCGTTTCAGCGATTTAAAACAATCCGTTTACATTCTGCCGCACGAAAACGGTTTAACGTTTTTCACTCATTTTTCAGATAAAGCCGATGCCACCGTTGAGGGTCGCACCTACGATATGGCAAAAATGATGAAACGTGAATGGCAACAAGATCAATTGCGTTCTCAACGAGTCCAAATCCACGGTGATTTTGACGTAGCACAAACTTTTTCCAAGGCCTTACGACAGTTTGATTTCGACTGGGAAGATGCGCTATCTAAAGTGATGGGCACAACCGTTGCGCACGAATTAGCCCGTTCCATTCGAGGTGTTTTGAACTGGCGCTCTGAGCGAAAAAATCATTTCAAAAACGATATTCGCGAATACCTTAATGAAGAACTTGAGTGGTTGCCTAATCCTTATGAAATGGATGATTTGCGCGATGGCGTCAACACCCTCACTGAGTCGTTGGATCGATTGGAAGCACGAATCAAAAGGTTAGAAAACAATGCTGAATAACGTTTGGCACGCACTGAAAATCAAATGGACGTTGATTAAATACGGCATCGACGACTTAGTGCTGGAACAATTTCCGAATGCGCCATTTCAATCATTGAAATACCTGCGCCCGTGGAAACTCATCCCACGCACTCACAAACTCGATCGCGGTGAACGCATTCGCTTGGCGCTCGAAGACTTAGGGCCCATTTTTGTTAAATTCGGTCAGGCCTTATCGACCCGACGTGATTTATTGCCAGACGACATTGCTGAATCGCTAGCGAAACTGCAAGATAAGGTGAAACCCTTCCCGAGTGACCAAGCCGTTCAAGTGATTGAACAAAGTTTGGGCGAATCGGTTGGTAATGCCTTTGCTAAGTTTGAAGCAGAACCGATGGCGTCTGCATCCATCGCTCAAGTGCACGCGGCACAATTACATTCAGGTGAAGATGTCGTTGTTAAGGTCGTGCGCCCTAGCATTGAAAAAATCATCGCGAAAGATTTGCGCTTGCTGAAACAGATGGCGCGTCAAGTGGAAACATGGATTCCCTCTTTGCAACGTTTGCACCCGATTGATGTTGTCAACGAATTCGAAAAAACCTTGCTCGATGAATTGGATATGCAACGAGAGGCCTCAAACGCAGGCGAACTCGCACGCAATTTCAAAGGCTCAGATTTACTCTATGTGCCCAAAGTCCACTGGGATTTTGTACGTGAGAAAGTCATGGTGATGGAGCGCATCTATGGCACGCCGATTGGCCAAATCGATGTTTTAAAAGATAAAGGTGTGGACTTTGAAAAGCTCTCACGCGAAGGCGTGGAAATTTTCTTTACTCAAGTCTTTCGTGATAACTTTTTCCATGCCGATATGCACCCCGGCAATATTTTTGTCGGCGACAACGGACAGTATAAAGCGATTGATTTCGGCATTATGGGCATGCTGTCCACCGAAGATCAGCGCTATCTTGCTCTGAACTTCTTGGCGTTTTTCAACCGCGATTACCGCAAGGTCGCAGAACTGCACATTGAATCAGCATGGGTCAATCCGAACACGCGTGTGGAAGAATTTGAATCCGCGATTCGTGCCATTTCAGAACCGATTTTCGGGCGCCCGTTGAAGGATATTTCTTTTGGTTTATTCTTATTAAACCTCTTTAAGGTCGCTCGTCGTTTTGAAATGGAAGTGCAGCCGCAGTTGGTTTTGTTGCAAAAAACTTTACTTAATATTGAAGGCCTTGGCCGCCAGTTAAACCCAGAATTGGATTTGTGGGCCACAGCCAAACCATTCCTTGAAAACTGGCTGAAAGAGCGCACCAGTGCAAAAACCGCATTGAATAAAATCAAAGGTGAATTGCCCGTTTGGATTGAGGCCTTGCCGACACTGCCAACGCAAGTGATTGATGTGGTTCAACAAGCCCAACGCGGTGAACTCATCGTTCAGTGGCAATCGAAAGAATTAACAGAACTTAAAACGCAACACACTCGCTATCAACGTCGAATGACTTGGATTGCCCTACTGGGTTTTGCAGGTATTATCGCGACATTGATCTGGAAACTCTAAAACTAAACACGCCGCGCTCCGCTAAAATTAAGTGATTACACATCGATTTTAGGGAGCCTCGTCGTGTTGCGTTCATTCATTCTCTTTTTAACATTCACTCTGTCTTCATTTGCTTGGGCATCCTCTGAACCGACTGAAAAACAACTCGAGCAAACGGTCGAACAACTCGACAAACCGATGTATAAGCCTTTTGTTGAGATCTACATCTTAAATGAACTGAAAGATTTAAAAGAACAGCAAATTACTCTGCGCACAGAACTGATGGAAAAGTTCAATCAAAAAGAACTGGCCGTTTCTGACCGCGCCTTGCAGTACACAGTCGATACCACCAACATCGTGTTTTATATGATTACCGCCGCAGCATCCTTATTGGTTTTGATTGGCTGGAAGTCGTTGCGTGATATCCGCGAAAACATCGAGTCCATCACTGAAACGAAGATTTCGACATTGACACATGAGTACGAAGTTCGACTCAGTGAACTTGAACACAAGTTGAAACAACGCTCAGAAGAGATCATCGCAGCGCAGGAAAAAATTACCATGACCAACCAAATCCACTCGCTTTGGATGCGCGCAGGCTTGGCGAAAAACTTACCTGAACGCCTAGCCCTCTACGACCAAATTCTTGAACTGCAACCTGAAGACGTCGAAGCGATGACCTACAAAGCGGATACGCTATTGGATATGGGTGAAAGCACTTGGGCGATGTCATTGGCGACTCAAGCGATTGAACACGATCACGAATATGCATTAGCCTACTGGCAACGTGCGTGTGCAAAAGCGGAAATGAACCAGCCTGAAGATGCGATTGAAGACATTAAACACGCGCTTCGTTTAGCCGATAACCTGCGTGAAGAATTGGATAACGAACCGTATTTCAAGCCGCTTGAACACTTTGAAGAATTTGGTTTATTAAAACAACCTTTAACAGAAAAAGCTTAAATAGCTACATCTCCTGCACATTTTGTAGGTATATTAGGCCAACACCCTAAATAAAAGGTTTAACTCTATGAAGCGATTATTTGTAAGTCTCTGCAGCATTTCGGTTTTAACACTCACAGGTTGTTCCAGTTCAGTCAATATTACTAAACTGAAACCTGCTGAAATCGAGCAAGCGGCTCAAACTAAAGTCTTGCAAGTTGCCGCTTTTGAATACGACGATATTGGTTTTGCCAATCGCTTAGAATCGGCCATCGCGAACAAAAGCATTCAAGGAAAACCATTTTTTACTGTGCTTCCTCTCTCTCCCCGAAAGCCCTACGACTTCAACCAAGTTCAAATGGCAGATGATTTTTCTCCTGTCGTTCGCGGTGTAGTCCATGGTACGGTGGAACTGTATCAAACACACTATAATCGGTTTTTTGCATCTCGATACAAAACGGTTGAATACACCTGCTACAAGGATTCAAAAGGAAAAGAAGTCAAACACTACCGCCACTACGATCGAGCCAATAAACATGAGAAAAAAAGAGACGACATTCACCGTGCAGTATGTTCAGAGCTTCGCGAATACACTGTCTTATGTCGAGAAATGAACTCTGAATTTAG
>JAAZVR010000053.1 GCA_018623305.1 Thiotrichales bacterium
GCTATCATATCAGAATTAGTGGAGTTATTAGGTCTTATGAAAATCATATCCATCAATGTGAATGGGATTCGTGCGGCGCATCGCAAAGGCATGTATCCATGGTTAAAAGAACAAAATGCGGATGTTATTTGTTTGCAAGAAGTGCGTGCGCTTGAAGAACAATTAAACGAAGCGTTTTGCCTTGAGGGCTATCATCATTATTTTCGTCCAGCCGAGAAAAAAGGTTACAGTGGTGTGGCCATATTCAGTAAACATGAGCCGAGCTTGATAAATACTGAACTTGGCATAGAAACTGCGGATATTGAAGGGCGTTATATAGAATCGATTGTGCAGGGTGTGCGAGTGATTTCGATGTATTGGCCCTCAGGTTCGTCGAGCGAGCAAGCGCAGGCGAAGAAAGATCAGTTGATGTTGGATATGAAGCCACATTTACAGGCGTGGCTTGAGGATGAAATTCCGACTGTGATTTGCGGTGATTGGAATATTGCGCACACGAAACAAGATATTAAAAACTGGCGAGGTAATTTAAAGAATTCAGGTTTTTTACCGCACGAGCGTGAATGGTTATCTGAGTTGTTTGAGCAAGGTTGGGTGGATGCTTTTCGGGTGATTAACCAAGAGGATCATCAATACACTTGGTGGTCGAATCGTGGACAGGCATGGGCGAATAACACGGGGTGGCGCATTGATTATCAAATTGTAACCCCCGATTTGAAAGATAAGATTGAATGGGTTGATGTGTATCGGGATGAGCGATTTTCCGATCATGCGCCATTGAGTATGATTTATAAGGATGTGTAAATGAAAGCACTTGTAGCAATTGTATTGTTGGCTTTTTCAAATTTTGTGATGGCAGATGATAAGCAGGTAATTGAAGCTTTGCCAGATACGGCTTTGGCGAATTTAACGGCTAAAATGGGTGTTGTTAGAGGCGATGTTATTGGCGGGGTGCACAACGATAATGAGCAGTGGCACGTTAAATCGGTGGTTTTTCGTCTATATATTGATGACGATACGCAAGACCATGAGTTGGACATGCTGACTTCGAAAGGTAAGCCGCAGATGCTTGCACCCAATAAACAGGGCTTTATCAAGCTTAAGTTAATCACGCCGCATGTCGAAACCTTGCACTGGAAAATTTTGGGTGCAAAAGGTTATATCGTGCGCGATTCAGAACAAGAAAAAAATGAGCATATGAGATGGCAGATTCAGTATTAAGTCACATTCCGTTGGGTAAAACAACCGAGTATTGTTCGCGTTACAACCCAGAATTATTATGCCCAGTCCCACGCCAACTGAAACGGGATGAATTGGGTTTGACTGGTGAGATGCCGTTTCAAGGCGAAGATATTTGGAACGGGTATGAACTGTCTTGGCTAAATATGAAAGGCAAGCCTTGCGTAGCTCTTTTGGAATGCCGTGTGCCGTGTACGACGCCGAATATTATTGAATCTAAGTCGTTTAAGTTGTACTTGAACTCGTTCAATCAGACTCGATTTAATTCGGTTGATGATGTGGAGTCAATTTTGGCGGAAGATTTGTCTGCGTGTGCAGGGGGCAATGTTCAGGTTGAGATTCATAGCTTAGACAGTGAAGATTTTGTGATTCATCACTTGGCGGGCGAGTGTATTGATGATTTGGATATTGAAATTAACGAATATGCTTTGTCTCCCGAGTTATTGAAAGCGGATGAAGCAGCTGAATTAACAACCGAAGTCTTAGTCAGTCATTTATTGAAAAGTAATTGTTTAGTGACTTCTCAACCAGACTGGGCAAGTGTTCAGATCGAATATTTTGGGCATCCAATTGATCGAGAGGCTTTGCTGAGGTATCTAATTTCTTTCCGCGAGCATAATGAGTTTCATGAGCAATGTGTGGAGCGAATTTTTACTGACCTTATGAAATATTGTCAGCCGAAAGAATTGACAGTTTATGCGCGTTACACCCGTCGTGGTGGCTTGGATATTAATCCATATCGTTCGACGAGTTCGGAAAGCCAACCTAATCTGCGTTTATCACGTCAATAAGTTTTCCTTCCCTATAAACAAAGTGAGCGCCTTTCGGCGCTCGGGGGGAGGGTATTTGTGAATTTAGGCTTCACAGGCCTTACATACTCGCTGTTGGTTAAGCTTTTGAGCCGCATTCATACTATGTTGATAGTACAGCGACTTGATGCCAAGTTTCCAAGCAGCAATGTAGAACTGGTTAATGTCTTTTACTGATGTATCTGGGTGAACCATGATGTTCAGTGATTGACCTTGATCGATATAAGGCTGGCGAACTGCCGCTTGTTCGATGATGCTCATCTGATCGATTTCAGGGAATGTTTTAAAGACGTCTTTTTCATCTTCAGTTAAGAAATCTAAATGCTGAACGGATCCATCATGGTCGCGGATATCACGCCATACGTCTTTGTTGTTCATGCCTTTTTCTTCTAACAAGGCCTCCAAGAATGGATTCTTGATGGTTGTTTTCAGTTTAGCAATATCTTTCACGTAACAATTTGACCAAATAGGCTCAATGCCTTGAGAGACTTGACCTAGGATAAATGCAGACGAAGTTGTTGGCGCGATTGCATTCAAAGTCGAATTGCGACGACCGTATCCTTTCATCATTTCAGGCTCGCCTAGTTTTTCCGCTAATTCTTCGGAGGCTTTATATGAGCGATCTTTGATGAATTTAAAAATTTCTAAATTTAATTTAGCAGCTTCTTGGCTTTCCCATGAAATCATTTTTGACTGCAATAATGAGTGCCAGCCTAGAACACCTAAACCTAGCGCTCGGTTTTCTTTGGTGAAATCGTAGGCCTTCTTCATGAACTCAAATGTCAACTGATCTTCACGGTTATCAGCGTCGCGATAGACTTCTAATTTCTCCAAGAACTCAGTGATGACTGCGTCTAGGAAATACACCATGGTTTCAACTGCATCAGTGTCTTTCCATTTATCGTAGTGCAACATGTTGATTGACGACAGCACGCAGACAAACGACCATTTTTCATTCGTCGGAAGCATGATTTCAGTACATAAATTCGAAGCATGAATCTTCAAGTTGTGGTCTTTGTACACATCAACCGTATTGTTGTTCGCGTTGTCGCGGAACATGATGTATGGATAACCTAATTCACCTCGGCGTTGGATGACCTTTGCCCAAAGCGCACGTTTTTTAGGGTCTCCTTCAATCATGGAATCCATCCACTCATCGCTAACGGTAACGCCATGAGTCAATTCTTGAATTGGGTTACCTTCAGAACCAATATCCAAAAATTCATCTGCATCTGGGTGCTCAATCGGCAAATAAGGTGCAAAACGACCACGACGAACCGAGCCTTGTGAGACAACATCGACCATGGCTTCAAAAAGCTGCATAAAATGAACTGAGCCTGAAGAGTGTCCGTTGTTGGTGATGGATGCACCGCGATGACGTAGATTGCCAAAATAACCTGATGTACCACCGCCCAATTTCGACATCATGCCGACTTCACTTTGCGTATAAAGAATATCACCGATGTTGTCCGCTAAGTTTGAACCGTAACAACTAATAGGTAGGCCTCGTTCTTTACCAAAATTTGACCAAACAGGAGAGGCTAAAGAGTAAAAGCCTTCTTCCATATAACCATAAAACTTATCAGAGTAACCCTCGATGCCTAGAATAGCTTCAGCGCGATCCGCAATTTCACGGATGCGATCTTCTGCACTCATGCCTTCTTCTAGGTAGCCGCCAGAAAGGAATTTTCGGCTGTTTTCAGTTAACCATTTCATTTTTATAACTCGCTTGTTACGGAGGTTAGAATAAATCGTCAGCAGTGACACTCTTCGAACGTTTGTTGTAGTTCACCGAGCGTTTTACAAAGAAATCACCATGTTTTGTACCAATGATTTCATCATCGAACCACTCTGTTTTTTCCAATGCAGATTCGTCCACATCAAATACAGGCTCGATATTAATGCCATTCAAAGAGCGGTTAAATCGGTCTTTGATGAATTCTTTAACTTGGCGTTTAGGAAGGAAATCAATTTCACCTTCTTCGAAAATCCAATCAATAATTTCACTTTCTGCTTTGTAGGCCTGCTTACAAAGTGAACGAACAACAGAAGCGTGGGTCTCATCGAACCAATCAGGGTTCTCTTTCTTGATTTCCTGAATAAGATCTGTACCAAAATTACCATGAATCTGTTCTTCTTTCGAAGTTGCTTCGACCACATTTGAAATGCCTTTCAACATGTTTTTATGCTTGTTGAATGACATGATAATTAAGAATTGCGAGAACAGTGAAACGTGCTCAATAAATAGAGCAAACAACAGAATAGATTCCGCGTATTCCTGGTTGTCATCACTGTTGGCATTTTTCAATGCCGCTTCTAGGTAGCGAACACGCTTCATGATGACCGGGTTGTTTTTTAGGTTTTCGAATTCTTCGTTCAGACCCAGAATTTCCAGCAAATGTGAGTAAGCATCATGGTGGCGGACTTCAGATTCAGCAAACGTGGAGCCAACCGAACCAATTTCTGGTTTTGGCATTTTGCTGTATACATTGCCCCAAAATGTTTTTACAGACACCTCAATTTGAGAAATGGCCAACATCGTACGTTTAATGGCTTCTCGTTCAACGTGATCTAGATTCGCTTTGAAATCTTGAATGTCGCTCGTGTAGTTGAATTCAGTGTGAATCCAATAAGAGTGACGAATGGCATCGACATACTCCAAAAACTCAGGGTATTCATAAGGCTTGAGATTGACTCGTTTTTCAAAGATATTTTTCTTACGTTTACGAGCTTGTTCGTCACGATAAAGAATGTAAGCTTTTGCTACTTCGTGGAAGCTCGATGACATTAGCTTTTCTTCAACGATGTTTTGAATGCCTTCGATGGAAGGCGTGTAACGTTCGTCCGTTTGCTTAATGTGTTCAAGAACAGCTAAAACTTCATTTGAAATCTTTTCTGCGTCTTCACGAGAGCCAGTGTTGACCGCTGTCATGGCTTTGCAAACAGCTTGAGTGATTTTATCTTGTCTGAACGGCTTTAAACTTCCATCGCGCTTAGCAACGTGCGTAATTTGCATCTTTAAAATACCTTTTAAGTAAAACAGTCAAAATCTAACAAAACACAACATATAGTGTTTATTTTTAATATGCACACAATATATTGTGTTTTGATGTTTCGGTCAATAAGGCTAAAGACGAATAACCTGTGCATAACTTTGTGAATAACGGGGATAAAAAACGCCCCAGTGGGGCGTTAAGCAGGCAGTAAAAAAATTTACTTTTTAGCCTTAAATTTTTTTATGACCACGCAAGCGAATCCAATCCTCTTTTTGTTTGACAGGATCCAATTTGAATGTATCTTGATAGCATTCGACAAGTGAGTTAGCCTGATCAGACAATAAGCCAGAAAGAACTAAATCACCATTCTGTTTTGTGGCTTTTGCAAGCACAGGTTTGAGTGACTGTAACGGGCCCGCTAAAATATTAGCTATCGTAATGTCAAAGCTTTCGCTGTCGTCAAAGTCTTCTGGTAAAGACACCTCAACTTCAACACCATTTTTTTCGGCATTTACCCGAGTCGCAGTCAGTGCCTGTGGATCGATATCGACACCGACGACACGTTTGGCACCCAATAGAGCCGCGGCAACACCGAGCACACCTGAACCACAACCGTAATCCAACACAGTTTTGCCAGTAAGATCAACGCTGTCTAACCACTCTAAGCATAAAGCTGTGGTTGGATGAGTGCCTGTACCAAATGCAAGACCTGGATCTAAAAGTAAATTGACTGCATCGGGTTCGGGTGGCTCAATCCAACTTGGAACGATCCATAGGCGTTCACCAAATTGCATTGGCTTGAAGTGATCCATCCATGCTCGAATCCAGTCTTTATCTTCGAGAATTTCAGCTCGCAATGGGTAAAGTTTTGCATCCAATAAAGGCATTTCAGCGTAAAAGGCTTGAACCAGCGCATCCGAGTCAGAGCCCGCAGGAAACAATCCTGTGACACGTGTATTTTGCCACAGCGGTGGGGTACCTAAATCGGGCGCGTAAATCGGGTTGTCTTCACAATCCTGAAAAGTCACGGATAAAGCACCAATCATCATTAACGAATCAGAGCAAGCTTCCGCTTGCTCTGGGTCAACGTGGATATACAGTTGAATCCAACTCATCTAATTACAGGCCTAACTTTTTCTCAAGGTAGTGGATGTTAGTACCACCTGCTTGGAAATTAGGGTCGTTAATGATGTCTCGTTGTAAAGGAATGTTGGTTTTGATGCCATCCAAATAAGTTTCAGACAAAGCTGAGTTCATTCGAGTAATCGCTGTTTCTCGGTCTTCACCATGCGTGATGATTTTGGCAATCATCGAGTCATAGTGAGGCGGTACGTAATAACCAGAATAGATATGAGAATCAACACGAACACCGTTACCACCTGGCGGGTGATACAAATTAATCTTACCTGGTGATGGCATAAAGTTGGTTGGATCTTCCGCATTCACACGGCATTCAATTGCATGGCCACGAATTTGAATATCGTCTTGCGTGAAGCGAAGTTTTTCACCGCCCGCGATACGGATTTGTTCTTTCACAATATCCACGCCGGTAATCATTTCTGACACTGGGTGTTCAACCTGAACACGGGTGTTCATTTCAATGAAGTAGAACTCACCGTTTTCATATAAGAATTCGAATGTGCCCGCACCACGATAGCCGATTTCAACACAAGCATCCGCACAGATTTTACCCATGCGCGCGCGTTGCTCAGGGGTAATGCCTGGTGCTGGTGCTTCTTCTAATACTTTTTGGTGACGACGTTGCATTGAACAATCACGCTCGCCTAAGTGGATGGCGCTGCCTTGACCGTCCGCCAAAATTTGGAATTCAATATGGCGAGGTGTTTCTAGGAATTTTTCCATATACACTTCGTCATTATTAAACGCCGCTTTCGCTTCAGATTTCGTTAATTCAATCGCATTTAGCAAATGCGCTTCGGTGTGAACCACACGCATACCCCGACCACCGCCGCCGCCAGACGCTTTGATGATGACAGGGTAACCAATGCGTTTAGCAATAGCTAAGTTTTTTTCTGCATCATGA
>JAAZVR010000054.1 GCA_018623305.1 Thiotrichales bacterium
CTTCTGTACAGGGTCTTCCATCATGCCACAGAAGAAAAACCCAGATGTGCCTGAATTGGTGCGCGGTAAATCGGGTCGTGTGTATGGTCATTTGATGAGTTTGCTGACTTTGATGAAATCTCAGCCGTTGGCCTACAACAAAGACAACCAAGAAGACAAAGAGCCGTTGTTTGATACCGTGGATACTCTGAAAGGTTCATTGAAAGTCTTTGCCGATATGGTGCCGACGATTATGGCGAAGCGCGACAATATGGAACGTGCGGCGATTATGGGTTTCTCAACGGCAACCGATTTGGCGGATTACTTGGTTCGCAAAGGTGTGGCTTTCCGAGATTCACATGAAATCGTGGGTAAATCAGTCGGTTACGGCGTGCAAACGGGTAAAGATTTGGGTGAAATGACGTTGGAAGAATTGCAGCAATTCTCGGATGTCATCGAACAAGACGTGTTTGATGTATTGACCTTGCAAGGTTCGGTGTCTGCGCGCGATCATATCGGCGGGACAGCTCCAAACCAAGTACGCGAGGCGATTAAACGTGCGCGTGCGGAGTTATCCGCATGATTCACATCACGCCTGAAAACAGCCCTTGGAATGCAGAATTCATTCAGACGTATTTGCCGTCTGAGTGGTTGAACGCATTGCCTGAGTTGACAATGGATTACATTGATTTGATGGCGGATGAGGCAAAATGGACGGAGGCCTTTGAGTCGCCGTACTATTTTGCTTCGGTGGATTCATTGTTTGAGTTTTACCCTGTGTGTGTGAAGCCGATTATTCAGCGCGCGGATGGTAATAATCCGTATGACATCAAGGTTAAAGAAGACACGATTTTCAATCTACGTTTCTTTGGCTATTTGCGTTCGCCGGGTTATACGGCGGAATGGCGTCAGTTTTCTTTGAGTGAGATTTTCTTAAACCGTTTTATTGTGTTGGCGAAAAATCCATTCCAGAAAACGGCAGATGTTTGGCGCAAGCACGTGGAAACAAAAGGTGAGTTTTCTCAGTTTGGCGAAGAAGATTTCTTGCCGACCTATCCTGCGACGACCATCGAGCAACGTTTTTTGGGTGATGCCTATTTAGATTTCGATCACTTGAAAAAAATTCGTGGCTTTTGGTTCTTTTGCCAACGTCGTTATGAGTTGTATTTCCGCACGCTGTCCCAAATGGAAGAACGTACAGGCGAGCAACATCCTGAGTTGCAAAGCATTGTCGATTATCTGAAATTGCATGAATCAGAATACACGCCTGATGAACCGCAAGACGAAGAAAAAATCGCCATGTGTGAGGTGGAGTAATTCCACCTTTTTTATCTAAAACATCCCTCAAATATCTTTTCCTCATTCATTAATATTTTTTAATCTAAATCCTAATTTGAAGACTCAATAATCGAGTACTATTCGCTTATTAACCTGCTTGTTTTGAGGATCGGTATATGAGCAATTTAGACGATATGACAATGATTGGCACTGAAGAATGGTGCTCTTTTCCCTCTTTAGGTATTCCTGCGATTCACGCACGCGTGGATTCGGGCGCTGCGACTTCTTCAATTCATGCAGAGCATATTCAGGCTTTCATTCGTGACGGCCAACCGTGGGTAAGTTTTGAAGTGCACCCGCTGCGCAACAAACGTTCAACCACCGTTCGCTGTGAAGCGCCGGTTTACGACAAACGTTTGGTGAAAAGCTCTAACGGCAGCACTGAGCGTCGTTATGTGATTCGAGTGCCTTTAGAAATGGGCTCACATCATTACGACATCGAGTTGACGCTGACCAACCGCGCTGGCATGAGCTACCGTATGCTTTTGGGGCGAGAGGCGATGCAAGAGCGTTTCTTGGTCAACCCTGGCGTTGAAAACGCGATGGGTGAATACACGCGTGAAGAATTGGAAGACATTTACGGTTTTAAAGCACGCAAGAAAACGGGCTTGAAAATCGGCCTGTTAGCCAGCAACCCTGATTTGTACTCGAACCAGCGCATTATGGAAGCGGGTCGCGCAGCAGGCCATGAAATGGTGTTTTTGAACATCAAACATTGTTATATGAAAATGGACGCTGAAAACCCAGAAGTGCATTACCGTGGCGGTCGAATCTTGAGCGATTTTGATGCGATTATTCCGCGCATTCGTCCAAGTATGACTTTCTACGGCTGTGCGTTGGTGCGCCACTTTGAGAGTATCAAATCGTATGCGCTGAATGGTTCGGAAGCGATTACTCAATCGCGTGATAAGTTGTTCTCTTTGCAGTTGTTGCAACAAAACGGCTTGGATATTCCAACGACAGGTTTTGCTAATTCGCCAATCGACACCAATGATTTGATTGAAATGGTCAACGGTGCGCCTTTGATTGTGAAACTACTGGAAGGTACTCAAGGTCGCGGTGTGGTTTTGGCGGAAACGAAGAAAGCTGCGGAGTCGGTGATTAATGCGTTTAAGGCCTTAAATGCGAATCTTTTGGTGCAAGAATTCATTAAAGAAGCCGATGGTAAAGATTTACGTTGTTTTGTGATTCGTAACAAAGTTGTAGCGTCTATGATGCGCTCAGCAGCGCCGGGTGAATTCCGTGCGAATATTCACCAAGGCGGTTCAGCGTCGATTGTGAAGATTACACCTGAAGAACGTCGTTTGGCGATTCAAGCGGCAAAAACAATGGGATTGGATGTTGCGGGTGTGGATATTATCCGCTCGAAAAAAGGCCCTCTATTGCTTGAGATCAACTCATCACCGGGTTTGGAGGGCATTGAGAATGCCACGCAAAAAGACATTGCGGGTATGATGATTAATGCGATTGAGAAGAAACTTCGTTTTAACCGCGCAGCGATGGAAACGACAGCTGAGTAATCTTCCAAAGATTCATGCGATAAAAAAGCACCCTAGGGTGCTTTTTTAGTTTTTAGGCTTCGGTCACTTTCGGTTTATACAGCCACATTTGGTAGAGTGAGCTGAAAATCATCACGGTTGAAGCCAGGGAATATCCAAGCCCTCCAATAATGGTCAGCCATGCAAAACCTGGACTCATTTTAGTCAACCACCACGACAGGATATCTAAAATCAAAAACGCGAAGGGTGTGAAGATGAGCATCGCTTGAACCCAAGGTTTAAAACCGACGGCAAACGAGAAAATCAATCCCACGAACATAAAGATAAACGCGATACCGAACAAGTGAATGTGCGACACGCGCGTTAAGCTTTCCACACTCACGCCTTCGTCAATCTTGGCGGTTTCTTGCACCGCTTTGTATTCTGTGAAATCTGGAATCCCCGGAATGGTGCTGTGACACATCACGCAATGCTGCTGAAAATGCTGTTTAAATTTAGGTTCCCACTCGGCTTCGGGTGCGCCTAAACGCGCCCATTGAATCATTTCTCGACGCACTTCTTCAGGCGCTTTATCTTTCATCGAGCCGTCCAGCTTGGCTTCTAATTGGGTTCCATCGGCCTTGCCGTGATAGCTGTACACAATATCATCCACAGATAGACCGAGTTTGCCATCGGCCATGCCATGCGTGAACATAATCTGTGCGCCTGCCATTAAAAGGCCTAAACCCACGACCAATAAATACCCCGTAAACAAAGCCTTAAAAGGCAATGATAAATGCGGTAGTGTCCATTTATGAGTATTCATTAAAGCCCCAGCCATTGGTTTAAATGGTTAGACAATTCATCGAGTTCTTCCATACAGACTTGGTGCGCCATTGGGTAAGACTCAAATGCCACTTTGATTTCAGCTGTACGCATTGCGCTCGCACTGCGTTGAGCTAAATCCAGAGGAATCACATCATCGACTTCGCCGTGTGCCATAAAGACAGGCGTTTGCATTGATTGAACACGTTCAAAGTCAGGTAGATAAGTCGAGAGCGCCAAAACACCGCCCAATGTTTTATCGTGCGCCATCGCCGTTTCCAGTGCAATCACGCCTCCTTGAGAGAAGCCTGCCAAAATAATCTTTGAAGCATCCAACCCATCATCTTCTTCGGCTTGAATCAGCGCATTCAAAGTCCGAACAGATTGCTCAATGCCCGCGATATCGGGCGTGCGCGCAATTTCCATCGAAGTAATGTCATACCAGCCACGCATCGGCATACCATTGTTGACAGTAATCGGGCGAATCGGCGCATGCGGAAACACAAATTTAATGCCCGCATCTTCGGGGATTTTCAATTCGGGAATGACCTGAACGAAATCACTTCCGTCCGCACCCAAACCGTGCAACCAAATAACCGTGGCACGGTGTTCGCCCGTCGGACGCAAGATAATCGGATAATCTGACATGAAAGCCTCAATCGGTTAGAATTTCAGAAATTTTAACCCTTTCAATAGGATAGATGGTATGTGTTGGGTGCAAAAACTTTGGATTGGCTTGGTTGTGGCGTTTGGCATCATGGCGATGCTCGGTGCATTGAGCGGTTGCGGCAAGAAAAGCGCCCTGACACTCCCTGATACTCAAATTGAACAGTCGGAATCTCAAAAATCATGAATGCTTTTACTTATAAAAATGGCACTTTGCACGCTGAAAACGTCAGCGTATCTGAACTGGCTGACCAATACGGTACGCCTTTATTTGTCTACTCTCGCGCTTATTTGGAGAACCGCTGGAAGGCCTTTGATGAGGCCTTTGGCGAACACCCTCATTTGATTTGCTATGCGGTGAAAACCAACTCCAATATTGCCGTTTTGAATGTACTGGCAAAACTGGGTGCGGGTTTTGATATCGTGTCCGTCGGTGAATTGGAACGGGTCTTGGCTGCAGGTGGCAACCCTTCTAAAGTCGTTTTTTCAGGGGTTGCAAAAACCGAAGTAGAAATCGAACGCGCTTTAGAGGTGGGTATTCATTGTTTTAATGTGGAATCGGTTGCAGAGTTAGATCGTATTCAAACTGTGGCTGAACGCGTGGGTAAACAAGCGCCGATTTCATTGCGCGTGAATCCTGATGTCGATGCCAAAACGCACCCGTATATTTCCACAGGCCTTAAAGAAAATAAATTCGGTATCGACATTGCCATTGCACCTGAAGTTTATGCAAAGGCTCAAGCGATGCCAAATATCGACATTAAAGGCGTGGATTGCCACATTGGCTCTCAGTTAACAGAAATCCAACCATTCGTGGATGCTTTAGATCGCGTTTTAGCGCTCGTTGATGAACTTGAAGGCTTAGGCATTACTTTGTCTCACATGGACTTAGGCGGCGGCCTAGGCATTGATTACAACGGTGATAACCCACCAGAGATTGCTGATTACATTGCCGCTTTAAAGAACAAACTTTCAGATCGTCCACAAACGATTATTT
Source organism: Thiotrichales bacterium (assembly GCA_018623305.1). Taxonomy (GTDB): domain Bacteria; phylum Pseudomonadota; class Gammaproteobacteria; order JAAZVR01; family JAAZVR01; genus JAAZVR01. The sequence continues at coordinate 5,284 of JAAZVR010000054.1, forward strand.
TGGAGCCTGGTCGCGCAATTGCAGGCAATGCAGGCATCTTAGTGTCGAAAGTTGAATTCTTAAAAAACAATGACGAAAAGCATTTTGCGATTATCGATGCAGCCATGAATGATTTGATTCGCCCCGCTTTGTATAACGCATGGCAGAACATTATGACCGTTGAAGAGAAGCCTGAGGGCGTTTCAGCATCGTTTGATTTAGTCGGTCCTGTCTGTGAAACAGGTGATTTCTTGGGTAAAGAAAGGGAGCTCACGTTGAGTCCTGGCGACTACATTTCTGTCATGTCATCAGGTGCTTATGGCTTCACAATGAGCTCGAATTACAACTCACGTCCGCGTGCCGCTGAAATCATGGTCGATGGCGACCAAGTTCATGTCATTCGACAGCGCGAAACGATTGAGTCGTTGTTTGCAAATGAATCCCTTATTTCTGATTGATTAAAAGTCCCCTACAAAAAGACCGGGCTTGTCGTACGACCGGCCCGGCAATCAGGGGATTTTTTAATACAAATAAAGGGATTAATCTCTTTTCGCATCTAGTGTTCAATTAGATGATTGCACCCTCCGTGCCAAAAATTATACTTCTTTACATATCAAACACTTACAAAAAACCAAAGCCAACCCCAAAAATCTGACGCACAAAAAAGGTGCAATAAAAGCACCAAAACAATAACAACCAGGCAACAAAAAAGGAGCCGAAGCTCCTTTTTCTCTCTCCAAAATTAGGAGGAATTTTTGTGTCTAGCAAGGCGTGAAGACTTTTGAGTAGCGGAGTTTGCTAATAGCAAATGAGCAACGCAGAACAGTCTTCACAACAAAACCAGGCGCAAAAAGACCCCTAATTAGCAAGAGTAGTACATATCAAACTCAACCGGATGAGTCGTCGCACGAAGACGAGTAACCTCTTCCATCTTAAGCTTAATGTAGCCGTCGATCATGTCTTCAGTGAATACACCACCTTCTTTCAAGAAGTCGCCGTTCTCTTTCAACTCAGCCAATGCTTCTTCTAGAGACGCACACACTTGAGGGAACAATGCTTCTTCTTCTGGCGGTAGATCGTACAAATCTTTATCAGCAGGCGCACCTGGATCAATCTTGTTCTTGATACCGTCAAGGCCAGCCATCAATACTGCAGAGAACGCTAGGTAAGGGTTCGCTGAAGGATCTGGGTAACGACACTCAACACGACGCGCTTTAGGATTCAATGCCAATGGAATACGGATTGAAGCTGAACGGTTAGACGCTGAGTAAGCCAACATGATTGGTGCTTCGAAACCTGGAACCAAACGCTTATAAGAGTTTGTACCTGGGTTTGTGAATGCGTTGATTACACGAGAGTGCTTGATGATACCACCGATGAAGTACATTGCTTCTTGTGACAAGCTCGCGTAGCCGTCACCATCAAAGATGTTCTTGCCATCTTTCGCCAAAGAAACGTTGATGTGCATACCAGAACCGTTATCGCCAACGATTGGCTTAGGCATGAACGTCGCTGTTTTACCGTATGCGTGCGCTACGTTTTGAACACCGTATTTCAAAATCTGAACTTCATCAGCTTTTTTAACCAATGTGTTACCTTTTACACCGATCTCACACTGACCTGCAGTTGCCACTTCGTGGTGGTGAACTTCAACTGGAAGACCCATTTCTTGAAGTACTTGAACCATAGTGCCACGAATGTCGTGCAAAGAATCAACTGGAGGTACTGGGAAGTAACCACCTTTACCAGGTCGTTGCATACCGTGCCAGCGCCACCGATGTGCCGCAGCCGGTGCTCATGACCTTTGCCGGTAATGCCATAC
>JAAZVR010000003.1 GCA_018623305.1 Thiotrichales bacterium
GGAAACCTTATCAAAAATCGTTGACTGGGATGATCGAACGACTTGCGTGTTGTTTGGCGCTGGAGCAGGTGCGGCTGTTTTAGAAGCTTCAGAAGAACCGGGGATTTTGTCTTCTCATTTGCATGCGGATGGCGCACATGAAGACTTATTACATGTGCCAGATTCAACCATTGAAATGAAAGGTAACGAAGTCTTTAAAGTGGCTGTGAATACCTTAGGTCGAATCGTGGATGAAACGCTTGCAGCGAATGGAATGCAAAAATCAGATGTCGATTGGTTAGTGCCACACCAAGCCAATTTGCGTATTATTTCAGCGACTGCTAAAAAGCTGAAACTATCAGATGAACGCGTTGTTATTACCGTGCCTGAACATGGCAATACTTCAGCGGCTTCAATTCCATTGGCGTTGGATACCGCGGTACGAGATGGTCGTATTCAGCGTGGCGAAACTCTTTTACTCGAAGCTTTTGGTGGCGGATTCACCTGGGGCTCAGTGTTAATCAAATTTTAAAGGATAGACAATGTCACTCGCATTTGTTTTCCCGGGACAAGGCTCCCAGTCAAATGGCATGATGGCTAATTTGGCAGAAGACTCATTGAATGTTCAAAAAACATTTACACAAGCTTCCGATGTTTTAGGTTACGACCTTTGGGATTTGGTTCAAAACGATGATTCAGGTCGATTAAATCAAACAGAAGTCACGCAGCCTGCCATGTTGGCAGCGGGTGTTGCCGCTTATCGTGTGTGGTGTGAGCGTTCGGATACACGTCCATCTGTGATGGCAGGTCATAGCTTAGGCGAATACACGGCTTTGGTTTGTGCAGGTGCTTTGCCATTTGAAGATGCGTTTCGTTTGGTTGAATTGCGTGGTCAGTTGATGCAAGAAGCGGTGCCAGCAGGTGTAGGCGCAATGGCGGCTATTTTAGGGTTGACTGATGAGCAAGTCATTGAGATTTGTCAAAATGCGGCTGAAGGCGAAGTAGCGCAAGCTGTGAATTTCAACTCACCTGGTCAAGTTGTGATTGCAGGTAATAAAGATGCGATTGAGCGTGCGATGGTATTGGCGAAGGATGCAGGCGCTAAACGTGCATTGCCATTGCCAGTCTCGGTTCCGTCTCATTGTGATTTGATGAAGCCGGCTGCTGAAAAGTTGAAAATCGAATTGGATAAAGTGGATGTGAGTATGCCGTCTATCCCTGTCATTCATAACTACAATGTAGCTTTGCCAAGCAGTACGGATGGTATTAAAGAAGCTTTGACGGCTCAATTGTTCCAACCTGTACGCTGGGTTGAAACGATTCAGAAAATGCACAATGACGGCATTCAGAATGTAGTTGAAATGGGTCCGGGAAAAGTCTTGATGGGCTTGAATAAACGAATTGAAAAATCAATGCAGGCGATGGCGGTGTTTGATACAGCCAGCTTGCAAAAAACACTGGATGAATTGGAAGGTTAATATGTCTTTGAATAATCAAGTTGCTTGGGTAACAGGTGCGAGTCGTGGTATTGGTAAAGCCATTGCGTTGACTTTAGCAAATGCAGGTGCGCAAGTGGTCGGTACAGCGACTTCAGACTCAGGTGCAGAAGCAATTACAGCTTACTTTAAAGAAGCCGGTCTGAATGGTCGCGGCATCAAACTGAACGTGACGGATGCCGATGGCATCGCAGCAGCATTGAAAGATATTCAAGACAATGAAGGCGTACCAACGATTCTTGTCAACAATGCGGGTATTACTCGTGATAACTTGCTGATGCGCATGAAAGACGATGAGTGGATGGACATCATGGATACAAACTTATCTTCTGTATTCCGTATGTCTAAATCAGTATTACGCGGTATGATGAAAGCTAAAGGTGGTCGTATCATTAATATTGCATCGGTTGTCGGTGCGATGGGTAATGCAGGCCAGACAAACTACGCGGCTGCAAAAGCAGGTTTGATGGGTTTTTCAAAATCATTGGCTCGAGAAGTAGGTACGCGAGGCATTACAGTGAATACTGTTGCACCGGGTTTCATCGATACGGATATGACGAAAGCTTTGCCTGAAGAACAGCGCGAAGCTTTGGCATCACAAATTCCATTAGCTCGTTTGGGTGACGCTCAAGACATTGCAGATGCAGTTGTTTTCTTGGCAGGTTCAACGGGTGCATACATTACAGGTCAAACCCTGCATGTGAATGGCGGAATGTATATGGCGTAAAATTTCTTGCAACCTTTAGGGGAATTGCTAGAATAACGCTGTGTTCTTACTTATTAACTAAGGAATAAATAAATGACTATTGAAGCACGTGTAAAAGCGATTGTTGCAGAGCAACTAGGTGTTGACGAATCAGAAGTAAACAATGAATCATCTTTCGTTGACGATTTGGGTGCGGACTCTTTGGACACGGTTGAGCTTGTAATGGCTTTGGAAGAAGAATTTGATGCAGAAATCCCTGATGATGAAGCTGAGAAAATCACGACTGTTCAAGCAGCGATTGATTACATCAACGCTCAGTAATCCGTCGGATTTCTAAAAAGGCGGCCTTGGTCGCCTTTTTCTATGTATAAATTCAGAACCTCTTTTAAAGTACTTAAAACAACACTTTAAAAGAGGTTTTGTGAATCTAAGCGAGGATAAACTCTTGAGTAAACGTAGAGTTGTAATTACAGGTTTGGGCATGGTCTCACCTGTGGGTTTGAATGTTGCAGAATCATGGGCCAATATTTTGGCAGGTAAAAGTGGTATTGGTTTGATTGACCACATCGATACCTCTGATTTTGCGGTAAAGTTTGGTGGTTCAGTGCGTGGTTTCGACATTACTGAATACATTCCTGCTAAAGAAGCCAAAAAAATGGATAAGTTTATTCATTACGGCATCGCAGCAGCAGATCAAGCCATTAAAGATTCCGGCTTAGAAGTCACAGAAGAAAACGCGGAACGCATCGGTGTTCACATCGGCTCGGGTATCGGTGGTATTGGCTCTATTGAAGACGGTGTGAAAACATTGACTGAAAAAGGCCCTCGCCGTATTTCTCCGTTCTTTGTCCCTTCAAGCATTATCAATATGATCTCAGGTAATGTGTCTATTTTGCATGGCTTGAAAGGTCCTAACTTAGGTATGGTAACGGCTTGTGCAACGGGTACACACGCAATCGGTGATGCAGCGCGTTTGATTGAATACGGTGATGCAGATGTCATGGTTGCCGGCGGTGCAGAGTTCGCTACAACGCCTTTAGGTTTGGGTGGTTTCGCAGCGGCACGTGCATTGTCGACTCGTAATGATGACCCGGCAACGGCATCGCGCCCTTGGGATAAAGACCGTGATGGTTTTGTGTTGTCGGATGGTGCAGGCGTTTTGGTATTAGAAGAATACGAACACGCAAAAGCTCGTGGTGCAGAGATCTACGCAGAGCTTTCAGGTTTCGGTATGAGCGGTGATGCTCACCATATGACCTTGCCATCACCAGGCGGTGAAGGTGCGGCGCGTTGTATGCGTGCAGCTTTGCGTAATGCAGGCCTTAATCCTGAGCAAATCCAATATGTAAATGCACATGGTACGTCAACACCAGCGGGTGATAAAGGCGAAAGCCAAGCAGTTAAAGCGGCCTTTGGTGATCACGCATTCAACATGGCTGTAAACTCTACGAAATCGATGACAGGGCACCTTTTGGGTGCGGCCGGTGCGATTGAGGCGGTTTTTGCAACATTGGCGATTCGTGACCAAGTCTCTCCACCGACAATCAATATCTTTGAACAAGATCCAGAGTGTGATTTGGATTATGTTGCGAATACAGCGCGTGATATGAAAATCGATCACGCTTTGTCAAATTCGTTTGGCTTTGGCGGAACGAATGGCACACTTGTCTTCTCAAAACTGTAATTCACCGAGCTCGGTCGAGGTTCTATCTCGACCGGGCACGCGTGAAGATCTTTTTGCTCTGATCGAGAGCAATCCTGAACGTTATCCTTTTCTGTTAGACAGTGTTGCAACGCATGAAACTGCTCAGCAGTCGATTTTATTGGCTTTTCCGCAAGAACGCTTTGAACAAAAGTCATCTGATTGTGATGTGGCCGTTTGGTTAGAAAATCAGCGCAATCAATCCCCTTTAGAAGCCGAGTCTGATCTACCTTTTATTGGTGGTTGGTTTGTTTATTACAGCTATGATTATGCTCAAACGGTTGAGCCTGTTTTAAAGGTTCCGAATCAAACGGACAATGATTTATTGGCCTGTGCCGTGCGTGTGCCTTTTGCGATTATTTTGAATCATGAAACCCATACGCTGCAAATCATTTGCGAGAAGGCCTATTTGGGTTTGATGAGCTTATTTGAAGAAGATTGGGCGCAGTTGTATGCCTCTGATTTACGCAATTTGCCTTCGATTGCTCAAATTACTGAAGATGAGCCTCAGCAGTTTTTAGACGGTGTGGTTAAAGCCAAGCAATACATTAAAGACGGCGATGTTTTTCAGGTGAATTTATCACGAGGCTGGTCGGTTGAATTCGAGCGTGAAGTCAAGCCTTTGCAGTTGTATCGTCATTTATCAAACGCCAATCCAGCGCCTTTTGCGTGTTTGGCGCATTTAACACCCGAGCATTCGATTATCAGTTCATCGCCTGAACGTTTGGTGAAAATCCATAACGGGTGGGTGGATACACGGCCGATTGCAGGGACTCGACGTCGAGATGCTGATGCGCAAAAAGATGCGGCACTGGTTGATGAGTTAATTAACCATCCCAAAGAGCGTGCGGAGCATATTATGTTGATTGATTTGGAGCGTAATGATTTAGGGCGTATTTCGCAGCCAGGCACAGTTGAAGTCAACGAGCTGATGGTTATTGAAACTTATGAGCATGTTCATCATATCGTCTCGAATGTGCGTGGGCGTTTGCGCTCAGGCATTACTCCTGAGCAAGTCATCAAAGCGACTTTTCCTGGCGGTACGATTACGGGGTGTCCTAAAGTCCGTTGTATGCAGATTATTTATGAACTGGAGCAACAACCGCGTGGTGCTTATACCGGTTCGCTCGGCTACATCAGTCGAGATGGGAAAATGGATACCAATATCCTGATTCGCAGTTTTGAGCAACAAGGCAAGGCCTTTAAATTCCGAGCAGGTGCGGGCATTGTGTATGATTCGATGCCTGAGTTTGAATTGGAAGAGACGCGTCATAAAGCCAAGGGTTTATTAAGGACGTTTTCGAATGCTGATTAATGGTCAAGTTTCAGATGTGATTGCCGCGGATGACCGAGGTTTGCAATTCGGCGATGGCATTTTTGAAACCATGACTTGGGTGAAGGGCGGTATTTTACATTGGCGTCATCATACCAAGCGTATTGAAAAGTCTCTAAAAGCGCTGTTGATTGAACCTGTTGACCGTCAGCTGTTAAAGCGAGAGATTGAACAGGCTGTCATGCAATCGGGTTTAGACAAAGCCGTTGTTAAATGTATTCTCACAAGTGGGCGAGGTGGACGAGGCTATGGACTCGCAATTGATAAAACACCCCAGCGTGTGATTTCAGTTCACCCATTTCCTGATTTATCCGCTCATCGTGAGGGTATCGAGATGGGCGTTTCGAATGTTCAGATTGGTCATCAGCCAATGCTGGCGGGTATAAAACACCTGAGCCGAGTTGAGTATGTATTGGCGAAACAGGATTGCATTGAACAGGGCTATCAAGATTGCTTGCTGTGTGATGCTCACCAAAATCTCATCGAGGCCACGACCAGCAATGTGTTTGCCATTAAAGGACGAACGCTTGTGACACCGACGATTGAGCAAGCGGGTGTTGCCGGTGTTGCGCGAGAAGTCTTGATAGGCGTTGCGAATCGCTTGAACTATGAAGTTGAAGTTGTGAAAGATTTCGCTTTAGAGACACTCAGTGAATACGATGAACTGTTTTTATCCAACGCGGTAATGGGCTATGTGCCCGTTAAACGATGTGGCACGATTGAATTCTCATCGATTCAAAAAGGGCAGTATTTTTACGATTTATGGCACAACCACAGCATTTAATTCGATGGTTCCTAACCTCTGTGATGGTTTCAATCATTGCAGGGCTTATTTGGTTTTTGGGGTTGTTGCTTCAATTTAACCAAACGATCACACATTCTGATAATGTAGTTTGGGTTAAACCTAATCAATCCTTTGCTCAACTGTATGATGATTTAGAAGCACGAGGTTGGGTGCATTCCAAGTTCGGTGTTCGTTTACTGAATCGTCATTTTGCTTGGTCGAAATCCATTCAAGCAGGTGAATATCAAGCTCAGTCTTTATCTTTGATTGAATTACTCAATTCGATGAAAAACGGGGATGTGATCTTAAGACCTTTTACGATTATTGAAGGTTGGAATTGGCGAAAATTACATCAAGTGGCATTGGATGCAGGTGTGTTTGCAAGCATTGATTCTGATGCTGAAATCAGTCGAAAGCGCATCGCCAAGGCCTTAAATATCAAACCACAAGCATTGGATTCAGATTTGATGCCCGAAACCTATCACTTGGCGAAAGGCAGTAATTGGTTGGGTTTTATTGCTCAAGCCAATCAGTTGCATGAAGCGCGTTTAGCTCAATTTTGGGAAAATACGCCTAATAAACCGATTGATTCGCCTCAAAAGGCCTACATTTTGGCGTCATTGATTGAGATGGAATCCAGAGTGGAGCGTGAATTTCCCGTGATTGCTTCGGTGTTTTACAATCGTTTGGATAAAAAAATGCGCTTACAATCCGATCCGACGGTGATTTATGCGATGGGTCAGGCCTACAAAGGCAATATTCGCAAAAAAGATTTGCGCCAAAAACATCCGTTTAATACTTATACAATCGAAGGGTTGCCGCCGGGAGCGATTGCTTATGTCAGTGATGCCGTTTTAAAAGCGGCGCTGAACCCAACGCAGACGGATTATTATTATTTTGTGGCGAAAGGCGATGGCACGCATTATTTCAGTCGCACTTTAAAAGAACACAACCGTGCTGTACGGAAATTTATATTAAAGGATACACCATGACCGCTCGATTTATCACATTTGAAGGCTCAGAAGGCGCGGGTAAAACCACTCAGCTGAATACGGTCAAAGCGTTTTTAGAAAGCCAAGGCCAGACGGTTGTAGTGACGCGTGAACCGGGTGGAACGCCTTTGGCCGAGCGTATCCGTGATTTATTGCTGGACAGCGCAAATGAGACGATGTGCGATGACACCGAGTTATTGTTGATGTTTGCCGCGCGCGCCCAGCACATAGCCGAGGTGATTCAGCCCGCTTTAGATAGAGGCGATTGGGTATTGTCGGATCGCTTTACTGATGCCTCATTTGCTTATCAAGGCGGTGGGCGTGGGTTGTCCGCACAGCGCATTGCCCAATTGGCTGAGTTTGTGCAAGGTGAATTACAGCCTCAAGTCACTTTGTTATTTGATTTGCCGATTGAGGTGGGTATGGAGCGCGCCAGAGCGCGTGGCTGTTTGGATCGATTTGAGCGTAGTGGAACAGAATTTTTTGAGCGTGTGCGTCAGGCCTATTTAGCGCAGGCTCAGGCAGAACCGATGCGCATTAAAGTGATTGATGCCGCACAGGATTTAGACTCTGTGACGGCGCAAGTGGAGGCTTTGTGTCAGAGCTTAATTTAGCACCTTGGTTAAAGCCTGTTTATCAACGTTTACAGGCGCAGTTTAAACAAGGTCGATTACCCCATGCTTTGTTGATGTATGGCGTGCCTGGGATGGGATTACCTGATTTAGCGCAGTCCATCGCTGATTTGATTCTGCCCAATGCTGAACAGCATCCCGATTTTGTTCGACTCAGCCCGAATGAGGGAGAGTCGGTGATTAAGGTCGATGCGGTGCGAGCTTTGATTCATAAAGTTCAGCAGACGGCTCATCAAAGCGGTGCGAAAGTCGCGTTGATCGAACCGATGTCGGCTTTGAATATTGCCTCTTTTAATGCCATTCTGAAGACCTTAGAAGAGCCTCCGAAAGAGACTTATTTTATTTTGTTGGCGCGTCATCCTGGAGAATTGCCAAAAACCATTGTCAGTCGTTGTCAAAATGTGCCAATTCCATCATTGGGTGAGCAGGAAGCGCTTGATTTTGTGCAATCACAATTGAATTTGGAGCCTGATATGGCTTTAAATCTTTTGAAATACGCACAAAATGCGCCTTTTCAAGCAATTGAGGCCTACAAAAATGGTGAATGGGACGCCTTTCGTGCTTTTCAACAGGCCTTAAAATCGGTATTGAGTTCAAGAATCTGCGTGGTTGATTTTGCCGCTGAGTATGCTGAACAATCGAAGGTGTTTGAGTGGATGATTTTAAGTACCCAAGCCATGATTCAAGCGCAAAATAAAGTGGCCTATCACCAGAATTTAAAGGCCTTATTGAGCGATCAGCAAGGCCTTAAATCGAATTTAAATCGCACGCTTTTACTCGAAGCGCAAGTGATTCAATTACAGAATGCTTTAGGAGTTTAATATGCATATTGTGGATTCTCATACCCATCTTAATTTATTGGAAGAGAATAACGTTTGTTCGGTTGATGAAGCGGTTGAAAATGCTTTAAAAGCGGATGTGAAAACATTGTTGAATGTGTGTACGAATCTTGAAAATTTTCATGAAGCGATTTTGCCGCCTGCGGAAAAATACGAGCATGTTTATGCATCTGTAGGTGTGCACCCGTGTTACCCAGAAGCGCGTCAGCCAACCGTTGATGAATTGTGTGATCTAGCGCAACACGATAAGGTGATTGCTATTGGTGAGTGTGGTTTGGATTATTTTCGTTCAGAAGAGGGCGAGGATATGACTTGGCAGCACACACGTTTTTCGACTCAGATTCAAGCTGCACGCGAATTGAATATGCCGTTAATCATTCATACGCGTTCAGCGAAAGAAGACACGATGGATAAACTGGAGCAGCTAGGCGCTCAGGATTGCGGTGGAATTATGCACTGTTTCGTTGAAGACTGGGATACGGCTCAGCGTGCATTAGACATCGGTTTTTATATCTCATTTTCGGGGATTGTGAGTTTTAACAGCGCCAAAGACTTGCAAGAAGTGGCAAAAAAGGTGCCTTTGGATCGTATTTTGATTGAAACAGATGCGCCGTATTTAGCGCCAGTCCCATTCAGAGGCAAACCAAATCAGCCTGCTTATACTCGACACGTTGCGGAGAAAATTGCGGCATTACGAGAGATTTCATTGGCCGAGCTCGCCGAAGCGACGACAGCCAACTTTAATCGCTTGTTTAAGTTATAAAAAAACCGGCCTCTAGAGCCGGTTTCTTATGCATTGAGCTAAACTTAATCAATGATTGAGTTAAACGTAGCGCTTGGTCGCATAGCTTTCGATGCAAGCTCAGGGTTAGGTTGGTAGTAACCACCAATATCCATTGCTTGGCCTTGAACTGAATTCAGTTCATCGACAATTGTGTTTTCATTGCTAGACAAAGCTTCTGCGATAGGCGTAAAGTGCGCTTTTAATGAAGCATCATCGGATTGATTTGCTAAAGCTTCTGTCCAGTACATCGCTAGGTAGAAATGCGAACCACGGTTGTCGATTTCACCGACTTTACGCGATGGCGATTTGTTGTTTTCAAGGAATTTCGCTGTCGCTTCATCCAATGTTTTCGCCAATACTTTCGCTTGAGCATTGTTGGTTGTTTCACCCAGGTGTTCCAGAGAAACCGCCAATGCCAAGAACTCGCCTAATGAATCCCAACGTAAGTGGTTTTCAGACATAAATTGTTGAACGTGTTTCGGTGCTGAACCGCCCGCACCTGTTTCAAACAAACCACCGCCATTCATCAATGGAACAATCGACAACATCTTCGCAGATGTGCCCAATTCCAAGATAGGGAATAGGTCAGTCAAATAGTCACGCAATACGTTGCCTGTGACTGAAATCGTATCTTCACCGGCTTTCAAGCGTTTCAATGTGAATTGAGTCGCTTCAAATGGTGCCATGATATGAATTTCAAGGCCATCCGTATTGTGGTCTTTCAAATATGTATTTACTTTCTCGATTAACTGAGCGTCGTGGGCACGGTCAGCATCCAACCAGAATACCGCAGGTGTGTTTGTAGATCGTGCACGATTAACGGCTAGCTTAACCCAATCTTGGATTGGCGCGTCTTTCACCTGGCACATACGGAAAATATCGCCTGCTTCAACTGATTGCTCTAGCAACACATTACCGTTTTTATCAATCGCTTGAACGGTTCCGTTAGAAGTCATTTCAAAGGTTTTATCGTGAGAGCCGTATTCTTCTGCTTTTTGCGCCATAAGGCCTACATTTGGCACTGTGCCCATTGTCTTAGGATCAAATGCGCCATTTTCTTTACAGAAATCAATAGTCGCTTGATAAACGCTCGAGTAACAACGGTCAGGAATCACAGCTTTGGTGTCTTGTTGTTGTCCGTCTTTGTTCCACATTTGACCTGATGAGCGAATCATCGCAGGCATAGAGGCATCAATGATGATGTCGCTTGGTACGTGCAAACACGTAATGCCTTTGTCTGAATCAACCATTGCAAGATCAGGCTGTTCTGCTAGGCACGCATCAATATCAGCCTTGATTTCAGATTGTTTCGCTTCATCTAAGCTGGCAATTTTGTTGTAAACATCGCCCAAACCGTTGTTTGGATTAACACCCAATTGAGCGAAAGTTTCAGCATGTTTGTCGAATACGTCTTTAAAGAATACAGAGACACAGTGGCCAAAGATAATCGGGTCGGACACTTTCATCATTGTTGCTTTCATGTGCAATGAAAACAGTGTGCCTTCATCTTTAGCTTTGGCAATTTCTTGTGATAAAAATTCACGCAAAGCAGACGCATTCATAACTGAGCTGTCCAGAATTTCACCTGCTTTAAGGGGTGCAAAGTCTTTCAGTGTTTGTGTATTTCCATCTGCGTCTGTGAACTGAATCATGAATTCAGAGGCATCGTTCAATGTGGTTGAACTTTCAGAACCGTAAAAATCGTTACCAGACATGGTTGCAACGTGCGATTTTGAATCAGATGACCATGCACCCATTGAATGCGGGTTGTTTCGTGCGTATTGTTTAACTGAACCTGGCGCACGTCGATCTGAGTTACCTTCACGCAAAACAGGGTTTACAGCTGAACCCAAAACTTTTGCATAACGCGATTTGACGTCTTTTTCTTCATCTGTTTTAGGGTCGGCAGGGAAATCTGGAACTGCGTAACCATGTTCTTGCAGTTCTTTAATAGCCGCTGTTAATTGTGGAATCGACGCCGAGATGTTGGGTAGCTTGATGATATTTGCCTCAGGCGTTGTTGCCATAGCACCCAACTCAGCAAGGGCATCACCGATGCGTTGTTCTTCTTTTAGGAAATCAGGAAAGTGCGCCAAAATACGGCCAGACAGTGAAATGTCGCGAGTTTCGATTGCGATACCTGCAGGTTTCACAAACGCTTCGATGATCGGCTTAAGTGAATAGGTCGCTAAAGCAGGCGCTTCATCGGTATGTGTGTATATGATTTTTGCGTTTTGATCCGTCATTGACTTTCTCAATCCCTTAGAATAGTGAACATTTCGAGTATTTTATCAGTAATGAATTGATTTTTTCCAAAGACGCCACATTATTAAACGCAATGGAAAATAGGAATGTAAAGAACTATGTCAGAACATGAAGTAAACGATGAGGGCGGCGTATCAGTCGCGGAAGCGCCACCGAAAACAAAAATTCCACGCAAATATAAAGTCATCATTTTGAACGATGACTTTACGACGTTTGATTTCGTTGTTGAGGTTTTGTGCAAGTTTTTCCATAAATCCCCGATTGAAGCGGAGCAAATCACGAATCAAGTACACCATGATGGCAAAGGTTTAGCCGGTGTCTACTCACGAGATGTTGCAGAAACAAAAATGCATCAAGCAAATCATTATGCTCGTACAAATGGCCATCCTTTGACGACAAAAGTGGAGCCGGAATAATGCTAAACCAACAATTACAAAGCAGTTTAAATGATGCCTTTACTTACGCTCATGAACTTTCACATGAATTTGTGACACTGGAGCATCTGTTATTGGTGTTGTTGGAAAACCCACAAGTCACAGAGATTTTGGATGCCTGTAACGGTGATATCGAGTCGCTGAAAGAAGATTTGTTAATGTTTATTCATGAAAGCAATGACGAAATCGAAAACGAAGCGGATTTGAATGTACAACCGACACTGGGTTTTCAGCGTGTTATTCAGCGAGCTATTTATCAAGTTCAAAGCTCAGGTCAAGATGAAGTGACAGGTGGCCATATTATCGTTTCGATGTATTCAGAACCTGAATCACAAGCCGTTTATTTGTTGGAAAAGCAAAAGATTGATCGTTTAGACGTAGTGACTTATATGTCGCATGGTATGAGCGATGACAGCTTCGATTTTGATAAAGAGATCGAAACAGATGAGGGCGAATCTTCAACGGATCCGTTGAGTAAATTTGCTGAAAATTTGAATGAAAAGGCCATGGCCGGCAATATCGATCCACTGATTGGGCGTGATGAAGAAATCAATCGTACGATTCAGGTGTTGGTACGTCGACGCAAAAATAATCCATTGTTTGTCGGTGAGGCCGGTGTAGGTAAGACGTCATTGGCTGAAGGATTGGCGTTGCGCATTGTTAATGGGGATGTGCCTGAAATCTTGCGCACTTCTCAAGTGTTTGCGTTAGATTTAGGTTCAATGCTGGCAGGCACGAAATACCGTGGTGATTTTGAAAAACGTTTGAAAGCGGTATTGAAGCAAGTTAATCAGGTTGAGCATGCGATTTTGTTTATTGATGAAATTCATACGATTATTGGTGCTGGCTCGACAGGCGGTGGCAGTTTGGATGCCTCAAATTTGATTAAACCCGCTTTAGCCGATGGCCGTTTACGTTGCATCGGTGCAACAACTTATGATGAATACCGCACGATTTTTGAGAAAGATCGAGCCTTGGCGCGCCGTTTCCAGAAGGTGGATGTGCCAGAGCCAACTGTCGATGAGACGGTTCAAATCTTGAAAGGCCTTAAACCGTATTTTGAAAAACACCATGAAGTGAAATACACCAATCAGGCGATTCATAAAGCCGCTGAGTTATCTGCGCGTTATATGACCGATCGCCATTTGCCAGATAAAGCGATTGATGTGTTGGATGAAGCGGGTGCGAAACAGCGCATCACAGTGGCGTCTAAACGTAAGAAACAAATTGGTGTTGCGGATATTGAATCGATTGTTGCAGGTATGGCGCGCATTCCAGTCACGCAAGTGAACAGTTCTGAAAAAACGAAATTGAAATCGCTTGAGTCGGATTTGGAACGTGTGGTTTATGGGCAAGAAGAGGCGATTGACCGTGTATCGACAGCGATGAAAATGGCCCGCGCGAATTTAAAAGACGAGAACAAGCCGATTGCTTCGTTTTTATTCGCAGGACCAACGGGTGTGGGTAAAACTGAATTATGTCGTCAGTTGTCGAAGATTGCAGGTCTAGAGTTGATTCGTTTCGATATGTCGGAATACATGGAGCGTCATGCGGTGTCTCGTTTGATTGGTGCGCCTCCTGGTTATGTGGGTTATGAAAGTGGCGGTTTATTGACTGAAGCTGTGACGAAACATCCTCATTCTATCGTTTTGTTGGATGAAATCGAAAAAGCGCATCCTGATTTGTTCAACCTTCTTTTGCAGGTTATGGATCACGGCACATTGACGGACAACAACGGGCGAAAAGCCGATTTTCGCAATGTGATGTTGGTGATGACGTCCAATGTTGGTGCTGAAACCATGTCGCGTTCAAGTTTTGGTTTTGTCGAACAGTCTCACGCGGCGGATTTTGGGGGCGAGTTGAAGAAATTGTTCACACCTGAATTCCGTAACCGTTTGGATGCGGTTGTTCAATTTAAAGCCTTGGGTGAAGAACAAATCGCTCGTGTGGTAGATAAAAACATCATTGAACTTCAAGAGCAATTATCCGCTCAGAAAGTGAAAATCAACCTATCTGCTGAAGCTCGAGAGTGGTTGGTGAAACATGGATACGAGCCTGCAATGGGCGCGCGTCCGATGCGTCGATTGATTCAGGACAAGATTCGTAAACCGCTAGCCAACGAATTGCTGTTTGGTAATTTAGTCGATGGCGGTGAAGTCGAAGTGGTTCTTAAAGACGATGAGTTGATGCTGCAAAGCTAAAACTCACCTGAACCTATAAACTCAAAAAGCCGGTCTAAGCCGGCTTTATATATGAAACAACGGTGTATTACTTGCTTCGGAAAGTAATGCGACCTTTAGTCAAATCGTAAGGTGTCATTTCTACCTTCACTTTATCACCAGTTAAGATACGGATGTAGTGCTTACGCATCTTGCCTGAGATGTGAGCAGTAATCACATGACCATTTTCCAGCTCTACTCGAAACATTGTGTTTGGCAATGTTTCAGTGACAGTGCCTTCAAATTCAATTACGTCTTTAGCCATAGTTTCCACATAAGTTATTAAAAAATCTGGGGAATTATAGCAAGTTCACTCTCAATTACAAAAAGAATACATAATTAATGTGGGATTAGGGTCTAGAAAGTTGGCACGTAAACTGCATGTATCTAAGAAATTTTAGGAGGTCAATGATGGCAGACGAAGAATTAGAGAACTCAGAAAATCAAGATGAGTTACTGGATGATATGTCAGATTTAGATACGGGATCGACTGAGCCTGCATCAATCGATACATCAGGCCTTGAAAACAAGGTTGAATCTGTAACAAAAGCGATGAACAAACAGGCAGAAGAATTGACAGCTTCGGTTAAGTCCGTCAAGAAAATGGTGGTTATTCTTGGAACGACCACATTAGTATTGCTGTTAGGTGCAGTTGGAGGCGGCATTTTTATGACGATGGGAAACGGGCAGCAGATTCATTCAATCAATGAGAACGTAACTTTAGTTCAACAGGATCTGAAAAGCGTGATTATTGCTTCAGAGGATGCTCGCCAAGCCAGTCTGATCTTCAGGAAGAACTTAACCGAAAAGTGGGTAAGGTCGAAGCGTTGTCACTTGAGATGAAAAATCTGCAAGTGAAAAACGACGAAGCGAATCAAGCATTAATTAGACAGCTCTAATCATCAAAAGGGACATAAACTTCTGCACATGATGCAAAGTCTTCAAATAGATTTACGGCACTAAACTAAACGGTAATCGGCGGTTTCCGCAGGCATTAGTCATCGTATTCGTGGCGTTGAGAAAGAAAACATCGTTCAGAAAAAGCAAATCAAATCGATTGAATACCAGCTTCAAGTCTTGAAAAAGAAAGTCGGTGGTGATGATGAAGATTTAGCGAAACTTCTTGAACGTGTACCAAACATTAATGAAGATGTGCCTAAGCGCGATGGAAAATATTCATTTCCCTAGGGTGGAAACTCTAAAGGATTAAGTTATCGTCTTTGAAAGACACCTAACTCGCGATTTTTTATCACTTCATCTGCAGGGAAATATTGACCGTTCATGGCAATATAAACGCCTGATTCAAGTGTTTGAGAAAATGCTAAAGCACAACCAAGGTTGAAGCTGGCATCGCTTTTAGCTAATGCAAAAGGCCTCATTGCGCCAGTCAATACAATGGTTTTAGCCAACTGAGCCTGTTGTAAAACAAGCGCAGAATCGACCATAGTATCTGTCCCATGTGTAATCAAAATACGATTTGAATCCACTTCAGAAACCGACTTCAACAAGATTTGACGATCATCGTCAGTCATTTCCAAACTATCTTTCATCATCACACGATGAATATCGATATCAATCGTTAGACGCGATTCTTCAATCAATTTCGGTAGAACATTGCTAGGGAAAACCAATTCGCCTGTCAGTTCATTGTAATCTTTTTCAAGAGTGCCGCCACAGGCGAGCCAAGCAATCTTAGACTTCTTCACGAATAATGCCCTGAACAATCCCTAAAATTTGTACTTCATCGGGTTGCAGATAAATCGGTTGCATTGAATCATTCGCAGGTTGTAATCGAACACCATCGTCTTCGATGTAGAACTTCTTCAAAGTGACTTTTTCACCATGAATCAAAACCACAGCTGATTGGCCGTTTTCAGCAGTTTCACGTTTTTCCACAACGATGATATCGCCATCTTGAATATTGGCATCGATCATCGAGTCCCCACGTACTTGCAATGCATAGGTGTTTTTCTTAACCATGTGTGCAGGCACAGAAACAGTTTCATGCGTTTCGATGGCTTCAATCGGTTCACCCGCTGTAACACGGCCTAGCAATGGGATTTCAAAGTTTTCAATCGGTTCGATTTCAACAAATTCAGCATTGGCTAAATGAGTCGGAAAGTCGCATTTAGGGATCATAATCTTCACCTCGTTCATTGTGGGAAAACCTGCTTGAAAGGTTTAACGATGACGTGCGCATATACGCCCGCATCAATGTAAGGGTCGGCATCTGCCCAATCTTGAGCGTCTTGTAATGAGTTAAACTCGGCTACGACCAAACTGCCTGTGAAACCTGCTTCACCCGGATTGTTCGTATCCAAAGCGGGGTGTGGTCCAGCTAACACCAAACGCCCTTCATTTTGCAGGGCTTGTAAACGCTCCAAATGAGCAGGGCGAACGCTCATACGAGCTTCTAGTGAGTTTTCGATATCTTGACTGATGATGGCATATAACATTATTTCGCATCCTCTTCGGTGTTCATGTAACGAGCTAAATACAATGATTGTGCAATGATAAACACGATGGTCAGACCTAACAAGCCAAACAGTTTGAAATTGACCCAAGTATCGGTGTCAAAGTTATAAGCGACCCAAATATTCAAGAAGCCTACGCCTGCAAAGAAAATCGCCCATGCCCAGTTTAGTTTGGCCCAGACTTCATCTGGCAATGTTAACTGCGAGCTCAATAATCGTTGAATAATCGGTTTTTTACCAATGTAGAAAGAACCAATTAACACAGCCGCAAAGACCCAGTTCACCACAGACGGTTTCCATTTGATAAAGGCCTCATCTTGGAAAGCAATGGTCATCCCCCCTAAAACAATCAACATACCCATCGTAATCACGTGCATCTTTTCAAACGAGCCATGCTTGTATCGGTGGTAGAATGTTTGAATAACAGACGCCGCAATGGCAACCGCTGTCGCAGTATAAATGTCGTACATTTTGTAAGCGACAAAAAACAAAATGATCGGAAGGAACTCTAAAAACAGTTTCATCGGGTCTAACAATCCTATTAAAAAATTTTTATCATTCTAGCCTATGTATTTCGATCTTCACAGCCATTCGCATTATTCGGATGGAAAACTTTCTCCGTTGGAACTCGCCGAACGCATGAAGGCCTTCGGTATTGATGTCTTCGCCTTGACCGATCACGATACGATAGCAGGTGTAAAAGAAGCGCAAGAAGCAGCTCAATCCATCGGTATTCAATGTATTTCAGGGGTGGAAATCTCGACTCGTTATGAGGGCATGGAAATTCATATTGTGGGGTTGAATGTGAATGTTGATGATGAAGCCTTTCAGCAGGCCTTGCAAACTCAACTCGATAAACGCTGGGATCGTGTGGAAGCCATTGCGAAGAAGCTTCAGTATTTTGAAGTGGCTGGTGTCGATGAACTCTTAGCAGGACGTGAAAATGGACAGTTTGCACCAGGGCGCCCGCATTTTGCTCGATTGTTAATCGAAGCAGGGCTTTGCAAAAACATGGAACAGGCCTTCAAGAAATACTTAGGGCGCAATGGCAAAGCTTTTGTGGGAACGCATTGGGTGGATGTGCCGACGGCCGTGGAGTGGATTCGTGCAGCGGGTGGAATTCCTGTTTTAGCTCACCCGAATATTTATAAATTAACGCGTAGCAAATTAATAAAGCTGATTCAGGTGTTTAAAGAGGCGGGTGGTCAAGCGATGGAAGTGCAAACCGCTTCTACCGATGCGAATCAAATGCACAAATTCGCAACACTGGCCAAACAGCACGATTTATGGGCTTCGCAAGGTGCGGATTTTCACTCACCTGATTATGCGTGGACAAAATTAGGCAAACTCAAGGCCTTACCTGATTTTGTTGAGCCCGTTTGGAATCATTTGCCCGTATAATACGGCGCAAAAATTCAGAGAAACAAAATGGCCACTTTTTTACAGATTCATCCAGAAAATCCCCAAACCCGATTGATTCAGCAAGTCGCGGATGGCTTGGAGCAGGGCGATATCGCCGTTGTGCCGACGGATTCAGGCTATGCCTTGTGTTGTTCCTTGGATAATAAAGACGGTGTGGAGCGCATTCGACGCATTCGCCAATTAGATAAAAAACACAACTTTACTTTGCTGTGTTCGGATTTATCGCATCTGTCGAATTTTGCAAAAGTTGGTAATGTGGCCTTCCGCTTGATGAAAACACTGATTCCAGGGCCTTTTACCTTTATTTTTAAAGGTACAAAAGAAGTGCCGCGTCGATTATTGCAAGAAAATAAAAAAACCATCGGAATGCGCGTGCCTGAAAATAAGATTATTCAAGATTTAATCAGCACTATGGGGCATCCATTGATGTCGGTTTCACTGATTATGCCTGGTTCGGATGATGTTGAAACCGATCCTTATGACATTCAGCAGCAGCTAGACCACGCCGTTGATTGGGTGATTGATGGTGGATACTGCGGGTTCGAAGCGACGACCGTGTTAGACTTGACCGACGATGAACACATTGAATTAGTTCGCCAAGGTGCGGGCTCAGTAGAAGGAATCCTATAATGGCTCAAGGCGAAAAAATTCAGAAAGTATTGGCAAGAGCCGGTTACGGCTCCAGACGTGAGATTGAGCGCTGGATTCAAGACGGTGTGATTTCTGTCAATGGTAACCCTGCAACACTTGGCGATCGAATTACGGGCGAGGAAATGATTCGTATCCGTGGTCAGCGTATCAAGTCGGAAAAATTGGAAGCGAAAGAAACTCAAGTACTTTTGTATCACAAACCGACAGGCCAAGTGTGTACGCGTAAAGACCCTGAAGGGCGTCAAACGATTTTTGATAGATTGCCAGAGCCTGCGCATGGTCGTTGGGTGGTTGTTGGTCGTTTGGATATCAATACATCAGGTTTGTTATTACTGACTAATGATGGTGAATTAGCCAATCGATTGATGCACCCCTCGAATGAAGTCGAACGAGAATATTCGGTGCGTATTTTGGGTGAAGTGACTGAAGAGATGATTAAAACCTTGCAAAAAGGTGTGGTGCTTGAAGATGGGCCTGCGAAATTCGATAAAGTGATTTCTAAAGGCGGCGATGGCGCAAACCAATGGTACAACGTCACTTTGAAAGAAGGTAAGTACCGAGAAGTTCGCCGTTTGTGGGAATCGCAAGGCGTGCAAGTCAGCCGATTAATTCGTATTCGTTACGGCCATGTTCAGTTGCCGCGTAACTTGAGTCGTGGACAAACGAAATTATTGCCTGCAGTGCAGATCGGTAAACTGAAAGAGTCTGTGGGTTTAAAGGTTTCTTTAACTGAAAAAGAAAGCTTGAAGCGTCACGCTCAACAAAAAGACAATCAAAAACAGCGTAAGCGTCGTACTCCTTCACAACGTCGTTAATGCCTTATTCCCATTTGACTTCTGAACAACAAGCGGTGGTTGAGCATGGTGAAGGCCATGCTCAAGTCCATGCCGTAGCGGGTTCGGGTAAAACCACCACGATGGTGGCGCGAGTTCATTACCTGATTCAACAAGGTATTTCACCGCAACGCATTTTGGTGGTGATGTTTAACAAATCCGCTCAACTCGCTTTCCAAGAACGATTGCAAAGGTGGTTACCTGACCAACCGATTCCAAATGTACGAACCTTCCACTCGATGGGATTGTCTTTAGTGAACTCGTTGGTATCACGCGGGTTTTTATCCAACAACACACTCATTACTCAAGGCTGGCAAAAATCCAATTTGCAGATGGAGGCCTTAGCCAAAGTTGCACCGACTGTTAAGCAAGATACCTTGAAAGAATGGCGTGAGCCATTTGATGAGTTTGTTTCGGTGGTGAAATCAGGCTTACAACGCCCGAGTGAAGTGTTTAAATCGCTCAAGATTTCCACACAATACGACAGCTTTATTGAGGCCTACTCGGTGTTTGATGAGATGCGTCAGGAAAAACGCTGGCGTCTCTACGATGATTTGATTTTAGACCCAGTTAATTTGTTGTTGGCAGATCCTGAGTTAGCTAAAAAACTGCAAGGTCAGTATGACCATATCCTGATCGATGAGTATCAAGATATCAACGAAGTTCAACAAGCTTTGATTCGCCAGATTGCAGGTGAGCAAGCGCAGCTCATGGTAGTGGGTGATGTGGATCAGTGCATTTACGAATGGCGCGGTGCGCGACCTGAATTTTTATTGCGTGAATTTTCGCAAGATTTTGCCCCATCAACGGTGTACCCGCTGTCATACAGTTTTCGTTACGGTCCAACGTTGGCAGATTTGGCGAATCGTGTTATTTCGAATAATACCGAGCGACATCCTACTGAATCTAAGGCTTTTCATGCCGAGCAAAAAACCAACATTCATTTTGTCGAAGAAAAACGCGATGCATTGTCGCCATTAGTGCAGTTGATTCAAAAATCGCAGAAAGAAGGGCATGAGTTGTCGGATATGGCCATTTTAGTTCGCTTAAACAGTATGTCAGTCTCGAGTGAATTGGCGTTGATTAAAGCGGGCATTCCGTATCAACAGCACACCTCGAAAACGGTGTTTGACAGCCCTGAAATTCAAGCGATGATGACGTGTTTGTATGTGGCGGATGGCCGTTTTTGGCAGGGCAGTCCTGAATGGCAAACCTTGCATTTGCAATCGTTTTTTCAGCATCCGAATTTGAGTTTAAAGCGCGATATTATTAATCATTTGGTCAAGCAAATCGTGGCAGAACCCGATAAGGCGACTCAATGGATTCTAGCTTGTGCGGATTCAACGCATTATTACGCGAAGAAACGATTGAAACAACGTGCGGTATTGTGGGCGATGTTGCAGAATTTCAAAGGCAATGCCAAAGACTGCATTGAGGCCTACATTGAAGAGACCGAAGTGTATGATGTGATTGAGGATAATGCCTTAACCAAAGAGCAAGCGACCGATCAAACGCATCGAGTTGAGGATTTTTTTGATTTTGTCTCAATTCAAAATCAATCCGTCGGTGATTTTTTAGATAGCGTTTATCAACAACAGACTCAAAATTCGGAAGAGGGCGTTCAGATTCTGACGATTCATAAAGCGAAAGGCCTTGAATGGCCTGTGGTGATTATGCCGGAGCTGAAAGATGAGTTATTTCCTCACCAAAATGCTGACGAAGAAAGTGAACGTCGATTGTTTTATGTGGGCGTTACACGGGCTCAAAAAGAGCTGTATTTAATGCATCCGACCGATCCTGACTTGCAAAACTCACAAAAACCGTCAAAATTCACCCCGAAATCTAAAAAGCGCGTCGCCAGTCGATTCGTTTACGAAAGTTTAAATGTTTAAAGCAGGAGAAAGTTATGTCTAACTTAGAAGCAAGCGCGCGCCACATTTTGGTGGAAACAAAAGAAGAATGTGAAAAATTAAAGCAAGAAATCGCGGAAGGTCGTGATTTTGCTGAGGCGGCGATGGCGCACTCTAAGTGTCCTTCAGCGGCGCAAGGTGGTTCTTTGGGTACATTCCGCCCTGGTCAGATGGTAAAAGAATTTAACGACGTTGTATTTAACGACGAAGTGGGTGTTGTGCATGGTCCTGTTGAAACTCAATTTGGTTTCCACTTGGTAGAAACAACAAGCCGTGGTGAAGTGGTTGAAGCGGAAGCGCGTCACATTTTGGTTGAGTCAGAAGAATTGGCGAATGAACTAAAAACTGAAATCGAAAACGGTGCGGACTTTGCAGAGATTGCACAAGCGAACTCAAAGTGTCCTTCAGGTCAGTCAGGTGGTGCTTTAGGTCGTTTTGGTAAAGGTCAGATGGTTCCAGAGTTTGATGAAGTGATTTTCTCGGGTGAGTTGAACAAAGTGTTGGGTCCAGTGAAAACTCAGTTCGGTTATCACTTAATTGAAATTACTGACCGTACTGGGGCATAAAAAAGTTTATAGGGGCATTTTTAAAATAAATATTGCCTTTTCATTATATAAGGATATAATGGAAATCAAGTAGAGAGGCTGGTAATTCCTCTGTACTTGTTTTCATCCTATATCCTCCTTAAACCCTGCTTACCCAGCGGGGTTTTTTTTCGCCTGTACTTTAGTGGATTTTGACGACTTGACCATTGAGCAAATTCGCATTGAGCATCATCTCTAAATAGCGCTCAGTGATTTCAGCAGGACGTGGCCATTGATTCGGATCTTCGGCTGGAAAGGCTTTGGCGCGCATTTGAGTGCGAACTACGCCTGGATCGATACTGTTGAAGTATACATTTGTGCCTTCAAATTCAGCGGCTAATATTTCCATTAGATGATCTTGTGCGCATTTAGAAACACCATAAGCGCCCCAATAGGCTTGACCCTGGCGAGCAACACCAGAAGTGGTAAATAAAACAGAGGCCTGTTCTGATTTACGTAAAACAGGAATTAAGGCCTGAGTCATCATCATCGGAGCATTCATGTTGATTTGCATGACTTTGTACCAGTTTTTCAAATCGTAATGCTCGATAGGGCTGAGTACACCTAAATACGCCGCATTATGAATAACACCGTCTAAACGACCGTATTCAGTTTCAATTTGAGAAGCCAGCGTGGCGTAGTCTTCGTCATTCGCACCGTCCAGACTCATTGGGTAAATGGCTGGTTCTGGCGCGCCCGCGTCAACAATTAAA
>JAAZVR010000055.1 GCA_018623305.1 Thiotrichales bacterium
ATCACCTCGTGTAAATGGTCTTGCGATGCTAGGTGACTATGCCTCTGCTGCAAGTTTCCTAGGTGTGGCAGGTGCTGTCGCTCTAGTTGGTGTTGATGGCTGGTGGCTTGCAATCGGTTTCTTCGCTGCATGGATCGTTGTTCTTATGACAATTTCGAGCCCTCTGAAAAACGTAGGTAAGTTTACTGTTGCTGACGTTTTGAATGCTCGTTTTTCTCAAAATGCATCTAAAATCCGTACGGTTGCAATGCTTTCAACGCTTGCTCTTTGTGTAATGTATCTTGTTCCTCAGATCGTTGGTGCGGGTCACCTATTCGGTTTGCTATTGGGTTGGGATTATTTGCCTACGGTTCTAGTAACAGGTTCATTGATGGCTCTTTTCGTAATCATTGGTGGTATGAAGGGTACATCTTATAACCAAGCAATCCAAGGCGCGATCTTGTTTGGTGCTATGATCTTCTTGCTTGTTTACGGTGTTATTGCATTGTTCGGCGGTAACCCTGCTGGCGTAATCGAAGCATCTCAACAAATGGTTCCAGCTAAACTAGCTGCGGGTAACCCTGAAGCTGTTGCTGCTGCGGCCGCTGCTGCTAATCCAGGCGCTGCTGTTGATGCTGTTCGTGCGATCATGGCTGACGCTCCATCTGCTGTAACTCCAGGTGTAGGTCTGCGTGATTTCGCTAACCAAGCGTCTCTAGTTCTTGCTTTGTTCTTGGGTGTTTTGGGTCTTCCTCACATCTTGATCAAGTTCTACACAGTATCGAACGCTAAAGCCGCTCGTCAATCAGCTGAGATCACTATTTGGGGTCTAGCAATTTTCTACGCAGCGATTTTCTTCGTAGGTTTGATTGCTATGTACGCGTTGTACCCTGAATTGCTGAAAATGATTGCAAACGGTGAAGTGGGTAAAGCGAAAAACATGACTATGCCTCTATTGGGTGAGCAGTTAGGTGGTCAGGTTCTTATGGGTGTAATCGCAGCGGGTGCTATGGCCGCTATGCTTTCAACATCTGCAGGCCTTCTAATCTCTGCTACGTCATCTTTGTCTCACGACTTGTATAAAGGTGTTATCAACCCTAATTCAACAGATGAAGAAGAATTGCGTTTCGCTAAAATCGGTGCATTCGTTCTTGCGCTTGTTGCGATTGCAATGTCTGTATGGTTGAAAGAAGAAAACGTAGCCATGCTTGTAGGTATGTGTTTCGGTATCGCAGCGTCTACATTCGCTCCTGCATTGGGATTTGCAGTGTGGTGGAGAGGTCTTACGAGCCAAGCAGTGGTTTGGGGTATGGCTACAGGTCTAGTACTTTCTTTACTATTCACGTTCTCAAAATTCTTCGGATTGAAAACGATGCTTGGTTTAGACGTATTGGTTAACCCTGCTCTTTACTCTGTTCCAGTTGCAATTCTTGTAACGATCATCATCAGTAAAATGACTGATGATAACGGTGACACTGAAGAGTTTATGGCAAAAGCTCACGGTAGCTAAGTCATTAACGACTTTTAAGTCAAAAAAAGGGGGGCTTTAGGCCCTCCTTTTTTGTTTTGCTGCTTTAAAAAAAGTTAAGATAAACGATATACCTAACGTTTTATCTAAAGGCTTTTCATGGCAGTGACTCAACAACGTGAATTTCTCGCACAAATCACCCCATTTAATCTACTCGCGCAAGACCAGCTCAATGACCTCGCCGATAGCATGGACATTGCCTACCTTCCCACTCACACCCAATTGAAACTGAAAGACTCTGAATCGAGCTTTATTTATCTCATCATAAAAGGCGAAGTATCCGAATCCCAAGACAATCAAACGGTTGCCCATTACAGCGTTCGTGGCTTTTTTGGGGATGCTGAAATTTTGGATAAAACAGATCACCACTCTGTCTATGAAGTCACCGAAGAAACCATTGCATATACCCTTCCTAAAAAGCCTTTTCTGAATGCCATTGAGGCTAACTCCCAGTTTTCTGGTTTTTTTAATGCTTCAATTGTCGATAAGCTAAATCGAATCCATGAATCGATTCAATCAGCAACCTCAACTGAGGTGATGATGGACACCGTATGCTCTGCTCATATTCAAGAATTAGTCGTCGTGAATGAGCACGCATCTATGCTGGATGTATCGAAAAAAATGGTTGATGTACGAGCAGATGCTTGTTTGGTCGAATTTGAAAATGACGAAGTGGGCATTGTGACCTCCACTGACGTACTTAAATTTGTGGCCAACGAATCACCGGAGCAATTATTGAGAAAGGACTTACTGACCCAAATAGCAAGCAAACCCGTGTATTCAGTTCATGAATACGACTTTTTATTCAATGCATTATTAAAGATGACCCGCTACCAAATTGATCGACTGGTGGTCAGAAATGATCAAGAGTTCATTGGCTTCTTAACCAACAAAGATTTAATGAGTTTATTTGCCAATCAATCAGGTTTAGTCTTATTAAAAGTGGATCAAGCTCGAACATTGGATGACTTGATTCTTATTGGTCCACAAATAGACCAGCTGATAGGGAATTTAAATCGTAAAGGCATTAAAACCCACTATATTGCCAAACTCGTTAATGAGCTTCATCGTAAGATGGTAGTGAAATTAATCGACCTACTGCTGCCTTCATCACTGAGTAATAAAGTCTGTATTTTTGTTATGGGTAGCGAGGGCCGATCAGAGCAAGTCATCAGAACGGATCAAGATAACGGTTTAATCTACAGCGATGATCTCACTGAAGATGAAGTTCAGCAACTCGATTGTTTTGCTGATGAGTTCACTCAAGCGATGCAAGCGATTGGTTTTCCACCTTGCCCAGGAAATATCATGTTATCCAATCCCTATTGGCGATTAACGAGAAAGGCATTTAAGGCACGAATTGAAGAATGGTTTAAACAACCTTCGGAGCAAAATTTTATGCATGCATCCATTCTCATCGACGCTGAAAGTGTTTACGGACCGCATGAATGGCTCGACACTGTTAAAAATCGTCTAAACTCTTTGCAAGAGGCTTACCCTGTTTTCTTAAGACATTTTGCGATTGCTGCCTTACAGTTCAATACGCCCATTGGTTTTTTTGGGGGGCTCGTCGTGGATAAAAATGACCAGGATAAAAAGGCCTTGATTGATATAAAGAAAGGTGGGATTTTCCCCATCGTTCATGGCATTCGATGCTACGCACTGGAAAAGGGCATTGAGCAAACCAATACTCACTGGCGAATTAAAGCCTTAATGGATCAAGGTGTCTTTAAAAAAGAATTTGGCGTAGAGCTCGGGGAAACTTTGAACTATTTAAATACGCTCAGACTCGAATCAATGCTCAAGCAGCTTTCGGATGGAACCACGATGCCAAATAATAAAATATCCGTATCTGACCTCAGTCACATGCAACAAGATATCCTAAAGCAAAGTTTCTCCGTGGTGGATAAGTTTAAAAAACGATTAATTCAACACTTCAACCTGCAAGAAATGTCCTAATGTTTAAATATATCAAGCAGTCTCTGGAGTCTTACAGGCTAAAAAAGCAAAAAAGTGCTCTCAAAGACCCCGAATACTCTTTCATATTTGATGAACCCTTACCGGATACTTATGTTTGTTTTGATTGTGAAACAACAGGGTTAGACCGCACAAAAGATCGCATCATTACGCTCAGCGCGGTGAAAATTCAAAACAATGAAATCAAGACAAGCCAAAGTTTAAATTTAATCATCAAGCAAACTCAAGAGATTGGGAAAGATAGCATTGTCATTCACCAAATTCGTAACGTGGATATAGAGCAAGATGAAAACTTGTTTTCGAATGAACAAGAAGCCATTAAAGCCTTTCTCTCGTTTATTCATCGAACCACTTTGGTTGGATATTACATTGAATTTGACGTTGCAATGGTCAATAGAGTACTGATGGAGTGGCTTGGTGTCTCACTCCCTAACCCAACTATTGAAGTGGCGAGCTTGTATTATCAACACATGCAAAAAAAATATAAACGAAGCTGTATTGAACCCAATATCGACCTTGGTTTTGATGCAATTCTCAATGAACTGAAACTCCCTAACTTAGGACAACATGATGCCTATAACGATGCATTAATGACCGCGATGATTTTTTTAAGCCTTAAAAATCAAAAGTGATGCCGACAAAAGTTTTGGACATCTCTGTCTTTAAGATCCATGTTAAACACCTCTTGCGCCACTCGATTAAAAAACGCGACATAGTTGCTCGGTGCTGTTACATTTTTCCATTTCAACCCGTCTAAATAGGCATTCAATGTCTTAAAGAGAACGACATAGGGCTTTGGAACCTCAAGCAGTTGCATTGAATGACTGGAATGAACAAATGTATGAGCTCCAACAACCATCGACCATAATGCAAACACTGTATCGTCTAATTCCGACTGGGCCAGTTCAACATCGCCGTATTCGACCGCATCATGAACAATATGCCTGATGACTGCTAAGCAGGCCTCATTCGCTTTTTGCATTCGCTCTTTTGAATCAGGGCTGGCTTTTGACCAAACAGGATCAGAGTAGACTAAGTGCTCATTTTCAAAGTAATTAGGGTGCAAACAGACGAACATGGCTTCCGCAACAATCAGCGCTGTGAGTCTATCTCGACTGAGTGTTTCCCAATCACGAATCCGATCAAACAGGTAGTTACGCTCCTCACCAATGACAGATGTCATTGCCAACAACATATCTTCCTTTGATGGAAAATGTTGGTACAAAGTCCCTGTAGAGTATTCAATTTCTGCAGCAAGTTGACTCATCTTCAGATTCGTAAAACCATGCTGCTGAATCATCCGCTGAGCCGTTTCGAGAATTAAAGCCTCTCGCTCTAGATATTGCTTACGCTTTCGCTCTCGTGTGGAGTTTTTCATCGACGTGATAAACTCAGTGCCTTTAGAGTATTCAATGCTTGATAAAGCTCATAATCTTCATCAATCAGAGGCGTTGTTTTTGCTTTACCGTCATCCTCACCCGATGGGTTATCTAAGTGACCTTCTAAGTCCTTTTCTTTCACCATTAAGTCATTTTGTTCAATGCGTTCTACTTTAACAGGCTCTAAAACGATGTCAGGCTCAATACCTTGCGCTTGAATTGAACGACCATTTGGCGTGAAGTAACGTGCAGTTGTCAGCTTGATCGCTGCGCCATTCGATAGTGGCATAATTGTTTGAACTGAGCCTTTACCAAAACTTTTCTGCCCAACAATCACAGCTCGCTTATGATCTTGTAAAGCGCCTGCCACAATTTCTGATGCTGAAGCAGACCCACCGTTCATCAATACAACAATCGGTGCACCATTCAATACATCACCGTCTTTAGCATAAAACTCTTCATCAGAATCTGGAATACGGCCCTCAGTGTAAACAACTTTAGCTTCATCTAGAAATGCATCAACCACGTCGACTGATGCAGTCAAAACGCCACCTGGGTTATTACGCAAATCCAATACTATGCCTTTAAGATCAGAACCATTTTCTTCTTTCAATGATTTGATTTTGGCGACTAACTGATCACCTGTTGGCACTTGGAATTGACTGATTCGAACATAACCATAATTTTTCTCTAACATACGCGCTTTAACGCTGCGAATTTTGATGATATCACGCGTAATGACAATCTTTATAGGCGCATCCTCGCCCTTACGCATAATCGTGACTTCAATGTCCGTCTGAGGCTTGCCTCTCATCACATTAACTGCATCATTCAAAGTCATTCCTTTGACAGTCTTACCGTCCAAACGAATAATCATATCTCCAGCTTTCACGCCAGCTTCAAATGCAGGCGTGTCATCAATTGGTGCAACGACTTTCACAAAACCATCTTCCATTGTGACTTCGATTCCAAGACCACCAAATTCACCATGCGTGCTAACTTGCATATCTTTAAAGTTTTTAGGAGGCAAATAAGAAGAATGTGGATCAAGACTCGAAACCATTCCCTCTATCGCTTTCTCAATAATTTCCGAATCAGAAGTGTCTTCGACATAGGTTTGTTTGATTCGATCATAGACAGACACGAACGCTCTTAATTCTTCAACAGGAATGACAGGCTGTGCCACAGAGTTTTTTTCGGCCATCACTTGACCTGTTATAGCACCTGCCGCACCAATTACGACACCCATTGCTAACCAAAGTTTATGCTTTAACATTGCTTTAAACATACTGATTCCTTAAATTTTTTATCGACTCAATCTTACTATAAAACGTTATAATTAAGCTAATGCTAATATGATAGAAATGATATGAATCAATCTTGCTCAACAGATCCATTAATTGTTAAAGAAGAAGATATCACGAACGCCTCAAGCTCACTTAAGGCTATGGGGCACCCACTGCGTCTCAAAATCTTATGCGTTTTAGGAAACAGTGAAAAACCTGTTTTGGAAATTGTTGAGGCCGTGGGGACAACGCAATCAAATGTATCTCAACACTTAGAGATTTTGAGAAACAAGGGCATTGTGACTTCTCGTAGAGAAGGGAGCCGTATTTTATGCAAAATCAGCGATGAGAAAATCATCTCTCTCATCGGAGAATTACGCAAAACATTTTGCTCTATGTGATTATTGCAAAGTTTGACCATCATGCAGCAAGCCCATTTGCTGCATAAATTTTTCTAACTCACCTTGCTCTTCTACATATCGAATCAACAATCCCATTAAGCCTTCTACTTCAGAGCGCTGAACCATCCTAACCAACAATTGGAACTGATCGCCTTCTAGGCCTCCCTCAAAAGCATTTGCTTCAAGTAAGGCAGCCAAGGCTCCAACGTTCCCTAATAGGGCGCTCGCATGAATCGCTAAAATTGGATCGCCGTTTTCTTCATTATTCATCGTACCTACTGGATGAAGTGGATCGACTGCAAACTGTTCAATTAATACTTTAATACTCCAATAAGACGCTTCTGTATTCTGTCCTTCTAGAGCTTTCATGAATATCATCGAAGGAGCAATCTTATCTTCAGTTATTAAATGCTGAATGCCTTCCTGA
>JAAZVR010000056.1 GCA_018623305.1 Thiotrichales bacterium
CGTTCGAAGCTTTTGGCAAGTTCAGTCGCAGGGTCATTAATTGACCCAGTCGAATCGACTGAATTGAATCTGCATCAATGTCATCAATAACAAAAACACCTGTCTGACCTTTCGCACTGGCTGAACCCAAAATTCGCTTGAGTCTGAGCTTAAGAGGCTGACCATGCAAATCGGTGTACGCCCAAATCGTTTGTTGAGAGCGCAACGCCTGAGCCAGTTCTGCGACTTGAGCATTGGGTAAAATCGCATGAAACTCCATGGATGAAACAGGTAAAACCTTTAATAAAGCTGCATTGGCTCCCACTTGCTCACCTGATTTTGCCAAAGTTTCCACGACTAACGTTGGTTCTTGCGCTGTTTTGACACTGCGTTTTTTCATCAATTCACTTTGACGAACCGATTGCTGGATTTGTTGAATATTCGCTTTCAATGCCATTCGATCCGATTCCAACTGAGCCACCGTTTGCTCTCGTTGCAAAACTGACAAATTTTGACGTAAAACCGCCTCTTTGACCGACTCATACTCATCGTCTGAGACCAATTTTTTAGCGTGAAGTTTAGCTAACCGAGCCTCTTTTTGACTCTGAAAAGAAAGCAAATCTTTTTCTTTTTTCAATAACTTAAGAGAAATAGTGTAATTTTTTTCTAGCTTTGTTAAGTCTGCTTCTGCTTTGGCAAGATTGGCTTTTTGAGTCAACAAGGCAATTTCAAAATCCGCCGCTTCCATACGAATAATTTCTTCGTTTTCAGATGCCCATTCACCGGATTGAACACCGACTTTTTCAATCACCCCGCTCATTGGCGCTGACAAAACCTGTACCTTATCAGCCTGAACAGTGGCATACAAAGTTTGCATCGGAGCAAAGTCCCCCATCACCAATGGCTGAGTTTGGACAGACCATACGCGCTCTTCGGCTTGAACTTTTTGAGGTTCGGGTTTGGTGGCTTTCAGAGCCATAAATCCTGCAACACCGAGGCCTAAAATCGCCACAGCAATAATTCGGTTTTTCCACTTCACGTTTGGGTTCCTATAAAATCTATACAAAACTATTACAGGTGATTATATGAAAAACACAATTTTGTTGTTGAGCCTTTTGGTCGGCTTTTCAGGACTGTACGGCTGTTCAGAAGAAGCTCAAAACAAGCTATCGCGCATCGGCATTACTTGGCTTGAAGGCGACTATAAGATTACCTTTGCGAATGGTTCACACACGCAAAGCTGGTTGGTTAAGGACGGTAAAGTGACATCTGACCCAGAAAAAGGCTATTACTATTTTTGGGCAGTACAGGACAATGGCAAGAAGTATTACGTTCAAACGCCCATCACAAATAGTTACATCGAAGAGATTAAACCTTAAACCACCCAAATGGCTTGAGCGAAAGCGTTGTCCAAAGCAAACATTCGCTCAGGCGTTTTAATCAGCAGAGGCCCTTGAAACGGCGCTCTATCCTCGATAGTCAGGTGGGCATTCAATACCAAGCCCAAGCCTTCCAGATAACGCAGTTCTTCCGGGCTTTTATCTTTGATGCGCGCGATTTCTAACAATTGCCCCACAGGCGCATCCGCCAGAGTAAAACGACGCTGCGGCTTAAACTCCCCTTTTAGGTTCGGAATTGGCGAGCCATGCGGGTCTTCATCGGGACAGCCTAGCACTTCCCACATTCGATTGACGACCTTGTCAGACACAGAATGCTCCAACACTTCAGCCTCATCATGCACTTCGTCCCAACTCATCTCGAGCTGTTCGACCAAAAACAATTCAATAATGCGGTGTCGACGTATCGTTTGAATCGCAATCTGATGGCCCTGTGTTGTGAGGTTCACACCTTTGTATGGCTTATGCTCTATGTAGCCCTGCTCTGCCAGTTTTTTAACCATTCCTGTCACAGAGGCCTGAGCGATTTGCAAACGCTCAGCAATTGCGGAGGTACTGACCGCATCATCGGATTTCTCTGCCAACTTATAGATTGCTTTGAGGTAATCCTGAAGCGCAATGGATTCATTGATTTTTTCGGCCATGGGCAAAACATCTTTACATGATTTTAGGAGTGAATATAATACTCATAAGAATTAAATTAGGCAAACCTAATCTTTTTATTTTAAAAAGGAAAAAGAATGTTAAGCACAGTCAAAAAATGGCTTCTACTTACGCTATTGCTTGCGCCCAGCGCTTTTGCTCAAGTCAATGTCGTCACCACCACTGGTATTATTGGCGACACCGTTGCGCAAATTGGCGGCGATAAAGTCAAGGTCACAGCGCTGATGGGTTCAGGGGTTGACCCACATTTATATAAAGCCACACAAGGTGATATTGGGCGCTTAATGAAAGCCGATGTGATTTTCTACAATGGCCTGCATTTAGAGGGCAAAATGCAAGACATCCTTGAAAAGCTTGCTCGCCGTAAAGCTGTGCGTGTTGTCTCTCGCGATATTGCTGAAAGCCATTTGCTCTCTCATCAAGGCGTTCACGACCCGCACATTTGGTTTGACCTTGAGCTATGGATGCAAGCCGCTCGCACGATTCATCAAGATTTAGTGGCGCTCCACCCTGAATACAAAACAGATTTTGATGCCAACGCTAAGGCCTACCTTACGCGCTTAGAAACGTTGCACCAGTGGGTCAAAACCGAAATCGCTACGATTCCGAAACAACAACGTCTGTTAATCACCGCACACGATGCCTTTGGGTATTTTGGCAAGGCCTACGATATTGAGGTTTCAGGCCTACAAGGCATTTCAACCGCCAGCGAATTCGGGCTTCATGATTTAACTCAAATCAGTAAGCTATTAGTTGAACGCGGAGTAAAAGCCGTCTTTGTGGAGTCTTCAGTCCCTAAAAAGTTCATTCGCTCCCTGCAACAAGGCGTTTCTAATCAAGGCCATCAAGTGGCAATTGGCGGTGAACTCTTCTCCGATGCGCTCGGCAAATCGGGCACACCTGAGGGCACCTACATCGGCATGGTCGAACACAACGTCAACACCATTGTAAAGGCACTTAAATAATGCATTCTCCAGTCATCGAAGTTCATGATCTCAATATTCACTACCATAGCAAGCCCGTTTTGGTGGACGTGGACTTTCAAATTCCTGAAGGTAAAACCGTCGGGATTATCGGCCCTAACGGTGCGGGAAAATCGACATTAATGAAGGGTATGCTGGATTTAATTCCAACAACCACAGGCTATACGCAGTTTTTCGGCGATACACTGGCGAAAAAACGCCAAGCCATCGCCTATGTGCCGCAACGGGGCGAAGTAGACTGGGATTTCCCAATCAATGTTTATGATGCGGTGATGATGGGACGATTTGGTCATCTGCCTTTATTTAAACGCCCTACTTCAGAAGACCATGCAATCGTTCAAAAAGCCATTAAGCAAGTCAATTTAGAAAAATTTGTTGATCGTCAGATTTCTCAGCTCTCGGGCGGACAGCAACAACGTGTCTTTTTGGCGCGCGCCCTTGCCCAACAAGCCAGCGTGTATTTAATGGACGAGCCTTTTGTCGGTGTTGATGTGGCAACTGAAAAAGCCATTATTGAACTGTTCAAAGAACTGAAAGCTCAAGGCAAAACCATTATTGTGGTGCATCACGATTTAAATACCGTCTCCGATTATTTTGATTGGTTGTTGATGCTCAATGTGCGCTTGGTGGCAGAAGGCCCGACCGAATCGGTCTTTACTCGTGACAACCTGCAAAAAACCTACGGTGGCCGGTTGGCACTACTGACAGAGGTCACAGAAAAAGTCTCGCGTGCCAATATTGAGGAAGACGAATGAGCAGTTTAGACCCAACGCTCAGCGAATTATTTCTGGCTTTTTGGCGACTCGACAACCCCAATGTCGTTTGGGTTCTGCTCGGCTCCGTTCTTTTGGGCGCCTCTGCCAGTGTTATTGGTAGCTTTACATTCTTGCGCCGCCGCGCGTTGATGGGCGATGCTTTAGCCCATGCCGCCTTGCCTGGCGTAATGAGTGCGTTTTTATTGTTCCAAACTCGCGACCCATTCGTCATGTTGCTGGGCGCGGTGACATCCAGCTTCTTAGGCTATTATTTAATTGAATATTTAACGCAACACACCAAAATCCGTCAGGACTCAGCGCTTGCCATCGTGTTGTCGTTCTTTTTTGCGCTGGGAATTTTCCAACTCTCGCTCATTCAGCAAATGGAGATTGAAGGCAAAAGCGGTCTGGATAAGATTCTGTTCGGCCAATCCGCCGCAATGATGCCTGAAGATATCCAAGTCTTGGCGATTTCCGCTGTGTTTATTTTGGTGTTAGTTTATTTAAGTTTCTATAAATTCCGTTTAATCACTTTAGATCGACAATACGCTCAAACACTGGGTGTCAACGTGAAGGCCTACGATTTAGTACTGGCTTTAGCGATTGTATTGTCCGTTGTTATAGGCCTGCAAATGGTGGGTGTTGTGTTAATGGCTGCGGTTTTACTCATCCCAGTTTCCGCTGCACGCTATTGGAGTCATGATTTACGCAAAATTCTTTTCTTGTGTGCAATTTTTGGCGCTTTAGCAGGTATTTTAAGTACCAATATCTCGTATATGGCACCCAAAATGCCCACAGGCCCTTGGATGGTGACGGTTTTAGCCGGCATTTTCTTGGTTTCATTAGTCTTTGCACCGGCTCGAGGCCTATTGCCTCGTTATTTGATGCACCGCGCACAAGCACAGCGTGTAAACGATGAAAATGTGATTCGTTCTTTATATGTTTTAGGTGAGCGAAAAAATGACCCTAAGGCCTTATTCGAACCCTCATCAATTTTAACGGTGCGAAATATGTCCAAAGAGGCCTTATTTAAATCCTTCAAACGACTCATAAAAGCCAATGATGTGGAGAACCGAGGCGGAACCTATCGCCTCACTCCGAATGGCTATGAAAAAGGGGCTAAACTCACTCGTCACCACCGACTGTGGGAGATGTATTTGACCGAAAAAGTGAATATCGCGCCCGACCATGTTCACCGCGATGCTGAAAAAGTGGAACACATTATGACCGATGAAATGGGCGAACGCCTAGCTGAAGAGCTAGGCAATCCACTCACCGACCCTCATGGTAAGAACATTCCAGGAGGACAACACTGATGATGGCTCATGAACTTTGGATTTTGGCCATTGCCGCTTTAACCAGCATTTCTTGTGCAATTGTCGGCGTTTTATTAGTGCTTCGTCGAATGGCGATGCTGGGCGATGCCATCAGTCACTCGGTATTACTGGGGTTAGTGGTCGCGTTTCTTTTGACCGAAAGCCGTTCAATTACGATTATGTTGGCAGGTGCTGCACTGACAGGGCTCGCTACAGCTTGGTTGACGCAAGTTTTAAACCAATACGGAAAACTGCAAGAAGACGCCAGTATGGGCATTATCTTCACCCTCTTCTTCGCGGTCGCAGTTATTTTGATTTCGCTTTACACAGGTCAGGTGGATTTGGATCAAGAGTGTGTTTTGTACGGTGAGATTGCTTTTGCACCTTTTGATACGATCATCATGGGCGATAGCGACATCGGGCCTCGAACCTTCTGGGTTTTAGCGATTGTCACTCTGCTGAATTTGATGTTCCTTTGGATAGGCTATTATCGTTTAAAGGCCATGACTTTTAATGCCAGCTTTGCTGCATCGATTGGGATTCAAGTCGGGCTATGGAATTACGCGTTAATGGCTTTAGTCGCAACAACGACCGCTGCGTCCTTTGAGGCGGTTGGCGTTATTCTGGTAGTTGCTTTAATCGTCATCCCTGCCAACACGGCGTTTTTATTGGCTCGCTCATTACACGGTATGCTGATCTATGCGATTGGATTTGGCGTCTTGTCGTCCATTACAGGCTATTATTTAGCGCGTTATTTCGATGCGTCTATCTCTGCATCAGTAGCGGTTATGGCCGGTGTATTCCTTGCGCTCGTCTTAGTTGCGAAAAAAGCGAAAATTCGTGTTGACAGGAAGACAGTCACCTCATAGAATACCGCGTGTCTTAGGACGAATCGGAATGTAGCGCAGCTTGGTAGCGCAACTGGTTTGGGACCAGTGGGTCGGGGGTTCGAATCCCTCCATTCCGACCACGATGGTGGGTATAGCTCAGTTGGTAGAGCCCAGGATTGTGATTCCTGTTGTCGCGGGTTCGATCCCCGTTACTCACCCCAGTTTTTTAAAAGCAAGGAACGCAAGTTCCTTTCTTTTTACCCTCAAAATTCGGAATGTAGCGCAGCTTGGTAGCGCAACTGGTTTGGGACCAGTGGGTCGGGGGTTCGAATCCCTCCATTCCGACCATATTTTTCTATATCTATCTTGCGCCCATAGCTCAGCTGGATAGAGCACCCGCCTTCTAAGCGGGCGGTCAGGGGTTCGAATCCTCTTGGGCGTGCCATATTATTTCTTCAATACACTTTTATCTATTTCTCTTTGTAGCGGAAGTTCTCAACCAATCCCCTTTTGAATTGGAATCATGTTTATCAGGCATAAAAAAAGCACCTGATTAACAGATGCTTTAACAACGAATAAAACCAATAACTTAATCAGTCAGGCCATACTCGACGAGCGAAACGCTTAACGGGTGCAGGTGCAGCCTCTTCTTTTTTAGAAACCGCAGGCTTTGCAGCGGGTTTCTTCGCAGGTGCTTTTTTAGGCGCAGCTTTCGGAACAGCAGGTTTAGACGCTGTCGTGTCAGTTGCATCTGTTGTTTGATTTTTTGCGCGGCGTAAGCTGCCTGCAAGCTTTGAACCTGTGTTTGTTTTAGCGGTCATAGTACTTCCTTAATAATATCATCAATTTCTAGTGCAGCGGCTTCACCTCGTTTACCCATACAGTAAACACTGATGCCC
>JAAZVR010000057.1 GCA_018623305.1 Thiotrichales bacterium
ACTTTAACATCTTGCGCGACCTGTTCAGACAGCAGATAAAATGCCACCGCATCTTGCCCAAACATCGGTTCGGCCATGCACGCAACCGCTTCAGGCAAACGCTTTAAAACATCCTCATTTGGGATATGATATTTGTGGTGTTCGGTTTGATATTGCTCAACCACTTGATCGGAGTAGAAAAATTCACTGCCGTATTCTTCGCCAATGTCTTCAAAACCAATGGAGAAGGTATGCAAAGGATGTTCAATCCCTAAATCGTTTTGCACTTCAGCCAATAATCCAACCAAAAGACTTGAATCTAAACCACCCGATAGCAAAACACCCACGGGTACATCGGATGCCAACAAACGTTTTTTAACGGCCTTTTTTAAGGCCTCACGATTGCGCGCAATCCATTCTTCATCGCTCAAAGGCTCCGCTGGACGTTCTGCTTTAAGTGTCCAATAAGTATTTTCTTGAATCTCGCCCTGTGCGGTAATCGTCAAAGTTGTACCCGGTGCGACTTTGCGAATGCCTTGCAAAATTGTGCGAGGTGCTGGAATCACCGCATGCAGAGTGAATTGATGATGCAATGCCACAGGGTCAATCGATTTATCCACGCCACCACCGGCTAAGATCGATTGCATATTCGATGCAAAACGAAAAGCCCCATCGACTTCTGCGTAATACAAAGGTTTGATACCGAGACGGTCACGCGCCAAAAACAACTCGTTTTTATCCGCATCCCAAATCGCAAAGGCAAACATACCATCTAAACGCTCAACACAGGCTTTGCCCCATTGTTGGTAGGCACGTAAAATCACTTCCGAATCCGAGTGAGAATTAAACGTTTGTCCTAAGGCCTTTAGTTCATCCATCAATTCACGGTAGTTATAAATACATCCGTTGAATACCATCATTTCTGATTGTGCATTCATTGGCTGATGACCACCTTCAGACAAATCAATAATCGACAAACGGCGATGACCAAACGTTAAGCCGTTTCGACGATGAATCCCAACATCATCAGGGCCTCGACGCTCAATTTCTGCCAACATCGCATTAATTTGGGCATCACTGGTCTGGCCTTTAAATCGCCATTCCCCACAAATTCCACACATAGTGTTCTACCTTGTTATTTTTAATGCACAAATTATAAATTGCAGGCTTTTGAAATATCTATATAATTAAGCGTTTCGCGGCAGCTTATTGGGCTGCTTTTTGCGTTTTAACCCTTGTACTATTTTTTTAACGTGGGCTTTTGAAGAGGATTTCTAATGTCGCACATTATGCCAACTTACGGTCGTTTACCTGTTTCTTTCACCAAAGGTGAAGGCGTTTATCTATGGGACACCGAAGGACAACAATATTTGGATGCTTTGAGTGGTATCGCGGTCTGTAACATCGGCCATACTCACCCGCGCGTGGTGGATGCGATTTGCCAACAAGCGGGCACTTTGATGCACACATCTAATTTATACGGCATTGAACAACAGGAAGCCTTAGCAGATCGCTTGGCCGAAAAATCGGGCATGGAGCACATCTTCTTCAGCAATTCAGGCGCGGAAGCAAATGAAGCTGCGATTAAACTGGCACGTAAATACGGCCATAGTAAAGGCATTAAAACGCCGACGATTATCGTAATGGAAAGTTCATTCCACGGTCGAACAATGGCGACGTTAACAGCAACGGGCAACCGCAAAGCACAAGTGGGTTTTGAACCTTTAGTGAGCGGCTTTGTTCGTGTGCCTTATAACGATATTGAAGCCATTCAAAATGTTGCAAAAAACAATAAAGACATCGTAGCGATTTTGGTTGAACCCGTCCAAGGCGAAGGTGGCGTGCGCGTGCCGACTATGGGCTACCTAGAGTCGTTGCGTGAAATCTGTGACAACAACGAATGGTTGTTGATGGTTGATGAAGTTCAATCAGGTATTGGCCGAACAGGCAAATGGTTTGCACACCAACATTGCGGCATTAAACCGGATGTAATGACACTGGCAAAAGGCCTAGGTAATGGAATGCCAATTGGTGCATGTTTAGTGGCTGGCCCAGCAGTGGGTGTTTTGGTGGCAGGAAATCATGGCTCAACATTTGGCGGTGGCCCGCTGGCGTGTGCAGCTGCGAATGCTGTTTTAGACGTCATTAAAGAAGGCGAACTTTGCAAACAAGCTGCAGAATTAGGTCTATACATTTTGGATCAATTCAAAGCTCGCCTTGCAGATAACACGCACGTAAAAGACATTCGCGGCAAAGGCCTTATGATCGGTATTGAACTCGACCAAGACGCGCCACATTTAGTAAGGGCTGCATTGGAAGAACATAAATTATTAATTAACGTCACGGCAGGCAATGTGATTCGCTTATTGCCGCCGATGATTATGACTCACGCACAAGCCGATCAAATGATTGACGGTGTTTGTGCGTTGATTGAAACACTGTAAAAGATTATGGCTAAACATTTTTTAACATTATTGGATTTAACCCCTGCTGAGTTGAATGACGTGATTAATCGCGCCATTGAACTTAAGCGTATGCGTAACGAAGGTGAAATCTACGAGCCCATGAAAAACAAAGTCATGGGCATGATTTTCGAAAAATCATCGACGCGTACTCGTATTTCTTTTGAAGCGGGTATGGCGCAATTTGGCGGGCACGCGATTTTCTTGTCGCCACGCGATACTCAACTCGGTCGCGGTGAGCCGATTGAGGACTCCGCTCGAGTCATTTCACGCATGTGTGACATTATTATGATCCGTACATTTGAGCACGAGAAAATTAAAAAATTTGCTGAGTACTCAAACGTACCGGTCATCAATGCATTAACCGATGACTACCATCCTTGTCAGCTACTGGCCGATATACAAACGTACGTTGAACATCGCGGTTCAATTCAAGGCAAAACAGTCACTTGGGTAGGGGATGGCAACAATATGTGTCACTCTTACATTAATGCTGCACGCCAGTTCGATTTCAATTTGAACATTGCCGTACCTGAAGGCTATGACCCGATCGAGTCTATCGTTGAAGCGGCAGGCGATCGAGTGAAGATTTTCCGTAATCCAGCCGATGCAGTTAAAGATTCTGACTTAGTGGTAACCGATGTTTGGGCCAGCATGGGACAAGAAGAAGAACAGAAAAAACGTGAAGCGGACTTTGAAGGCTTTATGGTGGATTCTGAATTGATGTCGCTTGCGAAAGACGATGCTCTGTTTATGCACTGCTTGCCAGCTCACCGTGGCGAAGAAGTCAGCGCCGAGGTCATTGATGGCCCACAATCTGTGGTGTTTGATGAAGCAGAAAATCGATTACACGCTCAAAAAGCATTGATTGAATGTTTAATGGGGACGATGAAGTAATTTGACTTTCATTTTGCCTATTAAAAAGCCCAGTCTCTACCCAGAGCTGGGCTTTTTTAATGCTAAGCACTAGGCACTCGATCAACCCCAAATGACTTGAGCAACGCCTAATGTTTGAGCGGATGCTTTGACTTTCATAATTCATGTCGCCCTGAAAACGCGTGTGTTAAGGTTGCTGCATCCACATATTCTAAATCACCGCCCATCGGTACACCTTGAGCAATACGCGAAGTTTTCACGCCTGCGGCTTTCGCTAAATCTGCAATAAAATGCGCTGTGGCTTCACCTTCCACTGTCGCGCCTGTTGCCAAAATCAATTCTTCAATTTTGCCGCTCGCTAATTGCGCTTGCAAAACATGAATACCAATTTCATTCGGCCCCATGCCATCGAGTGGCGATAAGCGCCCCAATAAAACAAAATAGCGTCCTTTAAAGACGCCAGACTGTTCAATCGACAAAACATCTGCAGGCGTTTCGACCACACAGACCGTACTCATATCTCGACGAGAATCCGCACAAATCCCGCACAATTCTTGCGAAGACAAGGTGCGGCATTGTTGACAATGTTTAATGTCATTAAGTGCCTTTTGCAAGTGATCCACAATCGACTGTGCCCCCATTCGCTCTCGTTCAAGCAAATGATAGGTCATACGTTGAGCGGTCTTCGCGCCCACACCTGGTAAACAGGTGAAGGCATCGATAACTCTTTGAATCAGTGGATCATGCATGACGATTTAGAATGGCATCTTAAAGCCTGGAATATTCATTCCACCTGTGACTTCAGAGTAACGGCTCTGCGTTTCAGAAGCCAATTGACCCACAGCGCTATTAACCGCTGCGACAACCAAATCTTCCAACATTTCTTTATCGTCCATCACCGCTTCGTCAATTTCAACGCGCGTCAATTCATGTTTACCGTTCAAACGCACTTTGACCATGCCGCCGCCTGATTCACCCGCGACTTCCATGTTTGCGATTTCTTCTTGCATGGATTGCATTTTTTCTTGCATTTGCTGGGCTTGCTTCATCAAATTGCCCATTCCGCCTTTACCAAACATTATGACTCCTTATTCGTTTCGATCGGTCTTACCGAATTTTCAACAAAGTGTAAATTAAACATGGATTGTATCTTTTTTACTTTTGGATCCGCGAGAAATTTCTCAGTGAGTTCCGCTTGCGCTTCCGCTTTGCGTTCGATGTTTTTCTCTGCGACCTGCGTTTGAGCTTGCAGCTTTTCCATAAATCCATCGGATTTCGCTGACTTCTCCGCTGGCTTCTCAATCAATGCTGCTGGAGCAGGCTTTTCCGCCACGACTTTTGTCGCGGCCTCAGACTTTTTTGGTGCTTTGCCCAGAGATTCTCGTAGACTGTTCAAATGTGAACGCGCGGGCGCTGAACTCGATTCAGCAACAGACGGAGCGACGGAGCGTTGAACAGGTGCTGTTTCCTGCACCTGTGGTGCTGGGCGTGATGATGATTGACGCACTGCTTTTGAAGCCGCAGGCGCTGCTGATAAAGCTTCATTATGAAAAGCCAACATTCTCAAACACAACATTTCAAACGCCGTTTTAGGGTTTGGACTCAAGACCAATTCCTTTCGACCTGTCACCGCAATTTGATAATACAACTGCAAGGTGCGCGCATCAAATGCATCTAAATAAGCATTCAAAGACGCACTCATTGCGGTACTTTGCATTCTTTCGATACCGACTTGCTGAGCCATCGCTAAATAAGCAAAACCTTCAATCAATTCAGATAGTAAAGCATCATAATCAGGCAGGCTTTCTGAAATATTTTTAAGCACTTCGTAAAGCGATTCCACATCATCATTCGCCAAAGCTTCAAGCAACTTTAAACTCAAATGCGCATCAATCAAGCCCAACATCGCACGCACATCCGATTCAGTCACTTGGCCATTTGAATACGCAATCGCTTGATCTAAAAGACTCAACGAGTCTCGTACTGAACCCTCGGCGGCGTGCGCAACAAGATTCAAAGCGGGCGCTTCAAACGCGATGGATTCTTGCTCTAAAATCCAAGCCAAGTGCGCTTGAATTTGCTGTGCGTCCAATTGTTTCAAACTGAATTGCAAACAGCGTGACAAAATGGTCACAGGCAATTTTTGAGGATCGGTGGTCGCCAGAATGAATTTAACGTGCGGAGGCGGTTCTTCCAATGTTTTCAGCAAGGCATTAAAACTGCTCTTAGAAAACATATGCACTTCATCAATCAGATAAATTTTGTAACGACCACGAGTTGGCGCATATTGAACGTTATCCAATAACTCACGCGTATCATCCACGCCCGTACGTGAAGCTGCATCGACTTCAATCAAATCAGCAAAACGGCCTTGATCAATTTCTACACAGCTTGAACATTTTCCGCATGGCTGCGATGAAACGCC
This sequence comes from Thiotrichales bacterium, assembly GCA_018623305.1. GTDB lineage: Bacteria > Pseudomonadota > Gammaproteobacteria > JAAZVR01 > JAAZVR01 > JAAZVR01. Next base: position 5,743 of record JAAZVR010000057.1, read on the forward strand.
TTCCTCACAGTTTAAGGCCTTAGCAAAAATGCGCGCTAAAGTGGTTTTACCAACACCACGGGTGCCTGTGAGTAAATAAGCATGATGCAGACGATCTTCATCGAGCGCATGGGTCAATGCTTTAATAACGTGTTGCTGGCCAACCAGCGATTGAAAATCTTTTGGACGCCACTGACGGGCTAAGGCTTGATAACTCATGTTCATCCCGAGTTACAAAGTAGAAATAAGGCGGCAATCCACACCAGTGGTCTCGGCGCCCGAATCACTGGCTACCGTTGCTTCCTTCCGGACCTGGCGGGGTTCACCAGCTATCGTCGCGAGGACTGATGCGGATCACCATAATGCGCGAATTGTAACACACTCTCTCAATTCAAACAGTGTTTAAGTGAATCTGACAAGGTTTGCATCAATTTAAAATATTGCTCAGCACTCGATTCAAAGGCAACGCCTAATGGATCTAATCGACCCGTTTTAATCTCTGTGCCACGAACCAACCCTGCAACCATTCGCTCTGAAAACTGAGGTTCTGCGAATACACAGACGGCTTCGTTCGCTTTCAATTGAGATTGAATTTCTCGCATTCGTTTGACCGATGGCGACATATTCGGCTCGATGCGAATCGCGCCCTGCGCATTCAGTTCATATCGCTTTTCAAAATACTGATACGCATCATGGAATACCCAATATGGCTTATCTTTCACGTCACTCAGTTGTTGTTGCAGCTTGATATCTAAGGCCTTCAATTTAGACAGCATAATTTCTGCATTTTGTTTAAATTGCTCGGAAAACTGCGGCTGTCTTTCTGACGCTTCTTGCTGAATCACTTTCACCATCGACATCGCATAGACAGGATTCAACCACACATGAAAATCTTGATTTAACCCATAATCCTTATGCTCATGTTCGTGATGATGATCGTGTGAAGCCCAATCGACACCTTTACGTTTTTGAAAAATCGGCAAGGATACTTGCTGGGTGAGAAACGTAATTTTTTGGGGCGGTACGGCCTGCATCGCTTTGTTTAAATAACGCTCTGC
>JAAZVR010000058.1 GCA_018623305.1 Thiotrichales bacterium
GAACTCGGACTGGATGTGTATAAAACGCCTCGAATCACCTTTAATGAAATCACAAAAACCGCGATTCAGCGTTCGATTGAAGAACCTCGTACAGTCGATTTGTCTCTTGTTAATGCGCAACAAGCGCGTCGTATAGTGGATCGTTTGGTGGGTTTTGAATTATCGCCTGTGCTTTGGAAAAAGATTCGTTACGGTTTGTCAGCGGGTCGTGTGCAATCGGTGGCGGTGCGATTGATTGTTGAGCGTGAGCGCGATATTGAGGCCTTTGTGCCTGATGTGACTTATAAAACGCAAGCGCAATTCGATATTGAAGGCACATTATTGCCTGCGAAAATGAAAAAAGATTTGCCTGATTTAGAGGCCACTCAGGCCTTTATGTTGAATGCGCAAAAATCGAAATTCAGCGTTGCGAGTATTGAAGATAAACCAGGCAAGCGTTCACCGCGTGCGCCGTTTACAACGTCGACTTTGCAACAGGAAGCGGCACAAAAATTAGGCTTCTCCGTTAAGCAAACCATGATGGTGGCTCAGCGCTTGTACGAAGCTGGTAAGATTACTTATATGCGTACCGACTCGGTGAATTTATCGCAAGACGCGTTGAATGCCATCGAGAAACAAATCAAAGCGCAGTTCGGTGAGGATTATTACCAGTTCCGCAAGTTCAAAACTAAGTCTGAAGGCGCACAGGAAGCCCATGAAGCGATTCGTCCGACCAATATGACCTTGGACAGCGTTGGCGGTGAAAATAACGAGCAACGCCTTTACCGTTTGATTTGGGCGCGCACTATGGCGTGTCAGATGGCTGAAGCACAATTGAAACGCACCGTGATTGGCATTGATGTGTCTGAATCGGAGCACGATTTGCAGGCGCAAGGCCAAGTAATGGTGTTTGATGGTTTCTTAAAAGTGTATCGCGATGGCGATAATGATGATGTGCTGTTGCCACCTTTGTCTGTCGGACAAGAATTGAATTGTGTTGAGCTGTGTGCGCGCGAAAGTTTCTCACGCGGGCCTGCGCGATTCGGTGAAGCCTCTTTAGTTAAGGCCTTGGAAGAAATGGGCATTGGCCGTCCTTCAACTTATGCACCGACGATTTCTACTGTTCAAGATCGTGGCTACATTGAGAAAACCGACCGCGAGGGCGTTGAACGTCAATTCACAAAAGTGTGTTTGATGGATGGTGAAATCAAACAAACCACAGAAACAGAAATGACGGGTGCGGAACGTAATAAATTATTCCCGACGGACATCGCTCGCATCGTTACAGATTTCTTAGTGAAGCATTTTGATGACGTGGTGGATTTCCAATTTACGGCGAAACTCGAAAAAGAATTCGATGAAATCGCGATGGGCAGTGCCGATTGGTCTGCAAAAGTGGATGAGTTCTATCGTCCATTCCATGCGAAGATTGAAAACGCCGAAGAGATTCCTCGAGAAGAAGCGGCGCAAACGCGCGAACTGGGTACAGACCCTGTTTCAGGCAAGCCTGTTTCAGTGCGTATCGGTCGATTTGGTCCATTTGTTCAGATTGGCACAAAAGACGATGAAGAGAAGCCGAAGTTTGCCAGCTTAATGCGCGGTCAGAAAATGGATACGATTTCATTTGAAGATGCGATGGAATTGTTTAAATTGCCACGCGTGGTGGGTGAAGCACCTGAATCGGTGGCATTTAAAGCGATTGATGGTACCGAGTTTGGCGTAGAAGCCGGTCAAGAAATCAAAGCGAATGTCGGTCGATTTGGCCCGTATTTGCAATACGGCACAGGGAAATATGTGACCTTGAAAGGGTTCGAGCCGTTGGCTGTGACGATTGATGAAGCATGGCCTTTGGTGGTTGAAAAACTTCAGAAAGATGCAGAAAAATTGATTGCGCGTTATGACGAAATCGAGATTTTGAATGGTCGTTGGGGGCCTTATGTGTCCGATGGCGATAAGAATGTGCGCATTCCAAAAGACACCGATCCATTGTCGTATTCAAAAGACGATTTGGTGAAAATGTTGAAAGATGCGCCGGCGAAAAAAGGCGGGCGCAAAAAAGCTCCCGCGAAGAAAACCGCTGCGAAAAAGACAACCACTAAAAAAGCCACAACTAAGAAGACGACAGCAAAGAAAACAACGACTCGTAAGAAGGCCGCGCCTAAGAAGTCTTGATTTTGGAAAGTTGTTTATGACACAAAAAAGCCGCTTATTCGAGAGCGGCTTTCTTATTTGGGGGGAGAGGGAGTTTTTGCATATGTGACTATGCTTTACCGATATAATACGGAATTTAATCGTTATGTTCAATAGGGAATAACGATTAAATTTGAATTTTTTTTTCCTCAGCTTCCAAAAACTCGATCAAGTTGTCTTCGAGTTGGCGGTATTGCTCGATGATGCTGCGACCGTGGTCGGTGAGTTGTGTGCCACCGCCGCCTTTGCCGCCCGTTTCGCGAATGATGACTGGCTGAGATGCCGCTTTGTTCATCGCTTCCACGAGATTCCATGCGCGTTTGTAGGACATCCCCATGGATTTAGCAGCTTTGGAAATCGAGCCCATTTGTTCAATATGTTCGAGTAATTGAATGCGCCCAACGCCAAAATAACCTTTGTTGGCATTATTGAGCCAAACGCGTGCATAAATGCCGTTGGAATAGGGGGCGCCTGGGGTTTGGTCTTTTTTTGAATCGCTCACAGAATGCTCTTTTTTGCTGTTATTCGCCCCTAATTTTATTAGAATCAAATGCAATATCAAAGTATCGAAGGATCGGGCACATGAATGCGGCGCAATTGTTGGTGAAATGTTTGGAAAACGAGGGTGTGGAATACATCTTTGGCGTGCCGGGCGAGGAGAATCTGGCGATGATGGATGCGCTGTTGGACTCGCCAATTCGCTTTATCACGACGCGTCACGAACAAGGTGCGGCCTTTATGGCGGACGTTTATGGTCGATTGACAGGCAAAGCGGGCGTGTGTTTAGCAACGCTGGGGCCAGGTGCGACGAATCTAGTCACGGGTGTGGCGGATGCGAATATGGACAATGCGCCTTTGGTGGCGATTGCGGGGCAGGCGGGCACCAACCGTTTGCACAAAGAGTCGCATCAGGTGTTGGATTTGGTCAATATGTTTCGCCCGATTACCAAGTATTCAACGCAGATTTTAGAACCGACAACGATTCCTGAAATCGCGCGTAAGGCCTTCAAACTGGCGCAGGCGGAAAAGCCTGGCGCGTGTTTTATTGATTTCCCCGAAAATGTGGCCGACATGGATGTGCCCGAAAAAGTGAAGCCTTTGCAGGTGCGTCATGCGGCTTTGGGCGATGCGTCGATGGTGAAAATTTCGCAAGCGGCGGATTTGATTAACCATGCGAATAATCCGCTGATTTTGGCGGGGAATGGCGTGATTCGTAATCAAGCGTGTGAGGCCTTATCTGAATTTGCGCGCGCAACGAATATTCCTGTGGCGAACAGTTTTATGGCGAAAGGCGTAATTCCGTTTGGTCATCCAATGGCGCTGGGTTCGGCAGGCCTACAAAAAGGCGATTATGAAAATGTGGGTTTTGATAAAGCCGATGTGGTGATTTGTGTGGGCTTTGATTTGGTCGAATATCACCCGTATTTGTGGAACCCTGAGCTGAATCACAAAATTGTGCATATCGATACGACAAACGCGGAAGTGGATACGCATTACACCGTTGAAGTTGGTGTGATTGGTAATATCAAACATAATTTACGTGCGTTGCAGAAAGAAATTAACCTGCATCCGAACCCTGTTTTACGCACTTTGCGTAAAAAATTAATTGAGGAAATGAATACCTGTAATGATTGTCAGGGTGTGCCTTTGTGGCCGCATAAAATCATTTGGGATTTGCGTACAGCATTGAAAGTGGATGATATTGTGATCAGTGATGTAGGCGCGCATAAGATGTGGATGGCGCGAATGTTCCGTTGTGAAAAACCCAATACCTGCATCATTTCCAATGGTTTTGCTTCGATGGGCATCGCGGTGCCAGGCGCATTGGCGGCGAAGCTGGCGAACCCTGCTAAAACCGTGGTAGCGGTGACGGGCGATGCAGGCTTTATGATGAATTCACAAGAAATCGAAACGGCGATGCGTGCGAAAACGCCGATTATCATTTTGATTTGGAATGACAGCGCCTACGGGTTGATTGAGTGGAAGCAGATGAACTACTTCGGGCGCAAGTCGAATGTGGATTTCACCAATCCTGATTTTGTGAAGTACGCGGAGGCCTTTGGTGCGGTGGGTGTGCGTATTGAGCGCGGCGATCAGTTGATGGAGGAAATCCAAAAGGCCTCGAAGCGTAATACAGTGACGATTATTGATTGCCCAGTGGATTATTCGCAGAACTCGCGTTTGACTGCGAAGCTGGGCGAAGCGATTTAAATTTAACAAGATATCAGAAGAGAATAAGGGATTAAGCGATGGTTTTTGCGTGGTTTGGGGCGATTTTTATTGGTTTGAGTTTGGGCTTGCTCGGTTCGGGTGGTTCGATTCTGACGGTGCCGATGTTGGTATATGTGGTCGGACAAGAAGAAAAGATCGCGATTGCAGGTTCGCTTTTGATTGTGGCGATTATTTCGTTTTTCTCTGCGATTCCCTACGCGCGTCAGAATAAGGTTGATTGGCGCAGTGTAGTGATGTTTGGGATTCCAGGTATGGTCGGTGCTGTGGTCGGTGCGGCGGCGGCGCGCTACGTTGATTCGGCGACGCAGATGCTGATCTTTTCATCGCTGATGTTGGCCGCGGCTTATCTGATGTTTAAGCCGATGAAGCTCGATGATGCTCCGCATGAACCGCGTGCGGCGTGGAAAATCGCAACGGACGGTTTGGTCGTCGGCGCAGTGACAGGGATTGTCGGTGTGGGCGGTGGTTTCCTGATTATTCCTGCCTTGGTTTTGCTCGGTGGCTTGTCGATGGGACTGGCCGTCGGTACAAGTTTGGTGATTATTACGCTTAAATCATTCGCAGGTTTCTATGAGTATTTGTATGTGCTAGACGAGCTGGAATTGACGCTGGATTGGGAAATTATTGGTATTTTCTCTGTTTTGGGCGTTTTGGGTGGCTGGATCGGTGGCAAGATTGGCGGAAAATTGCCGCAACAGACTTTACGACGTGTGTTTGCGGTGTTCTTGGTGCTAATGGGCATGTACATTTTGTATAAAAACCTCCCATTGTTGTTTGCTTAACAACGACGCTATAACGTTAATTGATAAGGCCTCATAGAGGCCTTTTTTAGTCCATAAATAATTTCTGTGTAAAAAAGTCGGTTATTCATTGAACTTAATCAAGGTTCGTCACTACAATGAAAATGCATTAGAAAATACTAATATATTCGGGAGTGAGTGATGGGAACAACATTAAAAGATTTATGGTTCCGTGATCCGAAAGAGGACACACTTTGGATTAATGAAACCGCGGTGCGTATTCGAGCGGGGATTCTGTTGGTGATTCCTGTCTATATGGCGTTTTTCTTGATTGATGTGGTCTTTGGGCCTTCATGGGAAGTGACAGGTGGCAATATTACCGATACCTTCGAAACGGATTGGGATGGACGCATTATTTATTCGGTAGAAGCAGTACGAAGAACCTTTGATTATACGTTTCAAAGCTGGTTATTAATTTATGCTCTGTTTGAAATGCTGGCGGGCATGACGGTCGCAACGTCACGTTTATCACCGACGATTTTGATTGCATCTTTGTTGGCGCGACGTCATCCTGCTGTTTGGAAACCACTGGTGCCGAAACGTTTTGCTTGGACGATTGGCGCTTTGATGATTACAACGTGTTTGATTTTCTTTAATCCAGAGATTGTTTCGGGGTCTTTAAACGCTTGGTTGGGAACAGATTTACCAACAGAGCTTCAATACATGCCTTTATGGATTCCGATGTTGGTATGGGTGTGTTTGTTATTTATGTGGATGGAGGCGATTTTAGGCTTTTGTGTCGGTTGTCAGATCCATGCTTTATTGGTGAAGATGAATGTCATCGAGGAGCCATGTGAGGCGTGTGGCAATATCGATTGGGATGCGATTCGAGCTGCAAAAGCGCAGCGTGATGCTGAAGCGGAAAAGGAATCTAAAAGTTAAATGTCAAATGAGCAACGTTCATTGAAACGTTGCTCATAAGTTGGATTAAGATTTCTTACGAGCAACGCCAGAATCAATTGCCGCTTGGGCAACCGCTGATGAAACGACATCTTTTAGGCGAGGGTCTAACGGCGTTGGAATGATGTATTCACGACCAAAGCTCATTGCGTCTTTGCCGTAGGCTTTTAGCACTTCATCAGGCACAGGCTCTTTCGCTAAATCTTTCAACGCCTTTGTGCAGGCAATTTTCATGTCCATGTTGATTTCAGAGGCTTGCACGTCCAATGCGCCACGGAAAATGAATGGGAAGCCCAATACGTTGTTTACTTGATTCGGGTAGTCTGAACGGCCTGTAGCGATGATGACGTCTTCGCGCGTTTCTTTCGCCAATTCAGGTGTGATTTCTGGATTTGGATTCGCCATAGCGAACACAATTGGGCTGGCATTCATGCTGTTCAACATATCTGGTGTTAGGATGTTGGCAACCGATGTTCCGATGAACACATCAGCATCGATAATGACTTCTTCCAACGTTGTTAAATCAGTATCACGCGCGAATGGACGGTGGAATTCGGACAATTCTGGATCGTCGTTGCGTAGCACGCCATTGCG
>JAAZVR010000059.1 GCA_018623305.1 Thiotrichales bacterium
GCAGTACCTGAACCGTGCCACAAGTCACCACCATCCATAGTTAGTGTATTTTGCTGGCCGCCTGCTGAATCACGCAATTGGTTCAACAATGTTTTAACGTGTGCAAAACCACCCACTTTACCGTATTGCTCAGCTGCTTCTTGGAAGTTCAAGTAAGAGAATGCGTGCGCTTCTAATGTGTTTGGCTTGATACCGTATTGTGCCAACAACTTGTCACCAACGATATGAGGAGCTTTACCGTATGCAGGACCCATGCCCAAGTTTACGTTTGGCTCACGGAAATAAACAGGCTTCAACTGAGCGTGAGTATCCGTGATGTGCATGATACGCACGTTACCGAACTTAGGAAGGTTGTATAGTTCTTTAGCCGCGTTCGCTGCAGATGCACCGCTGTTACCATTTGAACAGCCTGGCAACATACCTGCTGCTGCAGCCATACCCATCATGTGAAAGAATTCACGACGACCTAGATTTAAAGACATACTTAGCTCCTTAGCTATAAATTTAATTCAGTACTAATAATAAAAAAATCTTATTCCACGGCATTTTAGGTGCCGTGAAAACGAGGGTCAAATAAAGTTTTTTATGAACCCCATTAATCGGTTTTTACCCAACCCACTTACGCGCGTTACGGAACATACGCATCCAAGGACCATACTCTTCCCATTCTGCTGGATGCCATGAGTTCTGAACTGCACGGAATACACGCTCTGGGTGTGGCATCATAATTGTCACACGACCATCTTCGGTCGTCATACCTGTCACACCTTCAGGCGAACCATTCGGATTCAATGGGTAGCTTTCCGTTGGATAACCGTGATTATCCACATAACGCACCGCGACCATACCTTGTTTCTGAGCTTGCAAAAGATTCGCTTCTGAACCAAAGTCCGCTCGACCTTCACCATGCGCAATCGCGACTGGGAATCGAGAACCTGCCATACCTTCTAGCAATACTGAAGGCGATTCAGGCAAATCAATCAATGAGAAACGGGCTTCAAATTGCTCTGACAAGTTGCGTTTGAATTGAGGCCACAATTCCGCACCAGGAATAATTGACTTCAAACTCGACAACATCTGACAACCGTTACACACACCCAAAGAGAAGGTATCTTCACGCTCGAAATACGCTTGAAATTGATCACGCGCTTGCGCATTCAAAAGAATCGATTTCGCCCAACCTTGGCCTGCACCTAATACGTCACCGTATGAGAAACCACCACACGCGGCAAGGCCTTTAAAGTCTTCTAGTGAAATGCGACCTTCAAGAATATCACTCATGTGTACATCCACCGCCGAGAAACCTGCTTGCGAGAATGCCGCTGCCATTTCTTGCTGACCATTCACACCTTGCTCACGCAGGATTGCCACTTTCGGTTTCACACCTGTTTGAATCATTGGTGCAGCAACATTTTCATTGTGATCAAACGTCAAATCAACATTCAAACCTGGATCATTCACGTATTTAACTTGCTCGTAATACTCACGCGCTGTGACTGGGTTATCACGCGTTTTCAACATGTGATAGTTGGTACGAGACCAAGCTGCACGTGCTTTTTCACGTGGCATCTTGAAGAATTCTTTACCGTTACGCAAGAACTTGATGTGATCGTTGTTATTACACACACCTACGATATGTGAGAACTCAGCTAAACCTGCTTCAGTCAATATTTGCATAATTTGAGCACGGTCTTTTTGATTCGTTTGAATCACAGCACCCAACTCTTCGTTGAACATCACAGCTGCATTGTCTTCACCCAATGAATCAACATGAACACAAATACCCGTATGGCCTGCAAATGCCATTTCAGTGATGGTTGCAAACAAACCGCCATCCGAACGGTCATGGTATGCATGAATCAAATCGGCAGAATTCATCGATTGAATCGCAGAGAAGAACCCTTTCAACAATTCAGGATCGTCGACATCTGGGCAAACCTTGCCTGTTTCGCCGTAACACTGGGCAACAATCGAGCCACCCAAACGGTTTTGACCACACCCTAAATCAATCAACCAAAGCTCTTTCGCTTCATCGTCTTTTTTCAATACAGGTGTCAATGTTTTACGCGCATCTCGAACTTGAGCAAACGCTGTAATAATCAACGACATTGGCGATGTCACTGATTTGTCTTCACCATCATTCCAAACGGTTTTCATCGACATCGAGTCTTTACCAACAGGAATCGCAATATCTAACGCTGGACATAATTCCATACCGATTGCATGAACCGCATCGTAAAGACCTGCATCCTCACCCGGATGTCCGGCTGCAGCCATCCAGTTCGCAGACAAAGCCAAATCACTCAACTTCTCAACGTCTGCTGACGCCATATTGGTAATTGCCTCACCCACAGCCATACGCGCTGAAGCCGCTGGATTCAACACAGCCAATGGCGTGCGCTCACCCATCGACATTGCTTCACCGTTGTAGTTTTCATAATCAGCCAAAGTAACTGCGACATTGCTCACAGGCACCTGCCAAGGGCCAACCATTTGATCTCGAGCAACCATACCTGTAATCGTACGGTCACCAATCGTAATCAAGAACGACTTATCCGCTACCGTTGGGTTATGCAAAACACGCATCGCCGCGTCTTGCAAATCCAAACCTTCCGTTGAAAATTCTTCAAACTCAGGTGTCACAGAGGTCACATCACGGTGCATCTTCGGTGGTTTACCCAACAAAACTGACAACGGCATATCAATCGGCGTGTTGTTAAAATAAGAATCTTTCAACACCAAGCTTTGTTCTTTCGTCGCTGTACCGATGCACGCATACAAGCAACGCTCGCGCTCACAGATTTCAGCAAACTGTTCCCAGTTCTCAGGCGCAATCGCCATAACGTAACGCTCTTGAGATTCATTACACCAAATTTCCATTGGCGCCATGCCTGGCTCATCATTCGGTACATCACGCAATTCAAATTCCGCACCGCGACCCGCATCATTCACCAACTCAGGGAAAGCATTCGATAAACCACCCGCGCCTACATCGTGAATCGACATAATTGGGTTTTTATCACCCAACCAAGTACAACGGTCGATAACTTCTTGCGCACGACGCTCCATCTCAGGGTTACCTCGCTGAACAGATGCGAAGTCCAAATCTTCACACCCTGTACCCGTATCCACTGAAGATGCGGCACCGCCACCCAAACCGATTAACATCGCAGGGCCGCCCAAAACAACCAGTTTTGCGCCCACATCGATGTCGCCTTTCAACACGTGATCGGCACGAATATTACCTAGACCACCCGCCAACATAATCGGCTTGTGATAACCACGAACGGATTCGCCATCCGATGTTTTAACCGTTTGTTCATAAGTACGGAAATAACCTGCCAGAGCAGGACGACCGTATTCATTGTTAAACGCAGCAGCGCCCAGCGGGCCTTCAATCATAATATCCAAGGCATTAACAATACGATCAGGCTTGCCGTTATCTTGCTCCCACGCTTGCTCAAAACCTGGAATACGCAAGTTAGACACAGTAAAGCCCGTTAAACCTGCTTTCGGTTTTGAACCACGACCTGTCGCGCCTTCATCACGAATTTCACCGCCTGAACCCGTTGCCGCACCAGGGAATGGAGAAATAGCTGTCGGGTGGTTGTGCGTCTCTACTTTGATCTGGCAGTGAATCGGCTCTTCTGTTGCAGCGTATTCACCTGTTTCTGGATTCGGGAACCAACGCTGACCCACTTTACCTTCCATAACAGCTGCGTTATCGCTGTAAACTGACAAAAGGCCTTCTGGCGCATTGTGGTAAGTATTACGAATCATGCCAAACAATGAATGTTCTTTGTTTTCACCATCAATCGTCCAATCGGCATTGAAAATCTTATGACGACAATGCTCAGAGTTCGCCTGAGCGAACATCATCAACTCTACATCGTGCGGGTTACGATTAAGGCCTTTAAACGCATCCACCAAATAATCAATTTCGTCATCACTCAACGCCAAACCCAATTGAGTGTTCGCCACAACCAAGGCCTCACGACCACCGCCCAAAATATCCACTTCAGACATAGGTTTAGGTTCGTGCTTTTCAAACAAAACAGGCGCATCGTCCAAATTGGCCATAACGCTTTCTGTCATGCGATCATGCAAAGCGGCTTGAACGGCCATTCGATCATCGTCAGATAATTCAGATGACGCCGCAACGCCCATCCAAATACCACGTTCTAAACGTGTTACTTGAGATAAACCACAAATATGTGCAATATCCGTCGCCTTCGTTGACCAAGGAGAAATCGTGCCTAATCGCGGTGTCACCAAAAAATGATAGCCTTCTGTGTCGGGTGCCATGCATGCACCGTCCAAAAGAGACAACAATTTAGTCTGCTCTTCCGCGCTTAATTTGCCATCCACATCTGCAAAGTAAATGTATTGCGTATCTAAAGCCGTAACATGCGGCACTCGTTCTTGGATTTCTTGTAATTTTTTCGCCAAGCGAAACTCAGAAATCGCCGGTGCACCCGGAATCGTCAATACCATTTACTTGCTCTCCTGCTTCTGTCCTAAATAACGTGTAAAGTTCGCCAACATTAATGATTCTTTTTCAACACTGCCTTCTCTAACAACCCACTCTGGATTGCCGTCAGCGTCCTCTAATTCCTGCATACTCTGATGCGAGATTAACAAACGATGTTTTGTGTCGCTCATCGCTTCGATTTTGAATGAATACTGATCTAACCAGCCCGTCGCGTTAATTTCCATTGGATTTAAGTAACGATTAAGGAAGTTCTGTTGTTCTTTGGGAACCACAGCACCTCTTGGGCGGTATTTTGTCAGTATCTGCCCAAGCTGCGGATCTTGCGATTCAATCTCAAAATTAAGTGCTGCCAGATAATCCTGCAATGACACCCATAAAGATTGAGCGTCCATTTCCACCTCAAGCCAACGTTGACGGTCGCTCGATTTTTGCTCGACCCCTTTAACTTGAATCAGTTTGATTTCGGAATGCACTTCTTTCTTGTCATTATTGAAAGCGAATTTTTGCGCAATCACATCGGAAAGGTCTAAATCCTGAGAATAATCCGCAGGCACTGTTAATTCAGGTGGAATCTCCAGAGGTGAAGCCAATGTGCCTTCAGTCGCATCTGAATCCTTGAAGGTCACAAGCGTTTCTTTTTCCTCTTCAGAAAAAATCTTAGGCATTTCTGGCAAGTACGAACACCCGGCCATCGGCATTAAGATTGCAGCCGTGATTAACGTTTTAATTTTATTCATTGATACATCCCGCTTGTTTCAAAGCATCTTCAATTTCAGGTTGATATTGTGTTGAAAGCACGGTGAGTGGTAAGCGAATACCTTTGGTCATTCTGCCCATTCGATGCATAGCCCACTTCACTGGTATTGGATTTGCTTCCAAGAATAGTTTTGAATGCAAAGCCGCTAATGGCGCATCAATGGCTTGAGCGCGTTCCGCATCACCTTGAAGCGCAGCCTCGTAGGCATCATGCACACTTTTAGGCGCAACATTTGCTGTCACAGAAATCCCACCATGGCCACCACGCAAGATAAACTCTACCGCTGTACCATCATCGCCACTGAATAAATCAAAATCTGCTGAGACACGACCTTTTAAATCATCCAAACGCGATAAATCACCCGTCGCATCTTTAATTCCAATGATATTTGGAATTTCAGACAAGCGTACGACCGTGTCATTCAACATATCACATGCCGTTCGCCCAGGCACGTTGTACAACATTTGAGGAATATCCACCGCTTCAGCAATCGCTTTATGATGCAAATACAAACCCTCTTGAGTGGGCTTGTTGTAATAAGGCGTCACTAATAGGCACGCATCCGCACCTGCTTCTTTCGCACAGCGCGTCAACTCAATTGCTTCAGACGTTGAATTCGCACCTGTGCCCGCCATCACAGGCACACGACCCGCGACCTTTTCAATCGTGTAGCGAATGACCTGACAGTGTTCTTGCGTATTTAACGTCGCTGATTCACCGGTTGTGCCGACTGATACGATGCCATCTGTTTGATTTTCAATATGAAATTCAATCACATCGCTCAAAGCATCGTAATCAACTTGCCCATCTTCTGTCATTGGCGTTACCAATGCGACAAAACTTCCACGAAACACTCGCAGGCCTCCACAAAAAATTCTTGGTTTCTAACCTACTAATCATAAATCTTCGACCTCGTGCAAGCAAGTTTTATTGTTACACTTAGACCATTGACTGTTGAGAAAAATGGAGATTCACATGAGCGTAACACTAAATGAAACCGTGCCTCACTTTTCTGCACCCATGACCAGTGAGCTTACTTTTGATTTAAGTCAGTACCAAGGGCAAAAAATCGTCTTATACTTTTACCCAAAAGATAACACCCCCGGCTGTACCAACGAAAGCATTGATTTTACAGAGCACTTTAACCAATTCGTCACATTGAATACGCGTGTGTTTGGTATATCTAGAGACAGCCTTCGTAAGCATGAAAACTTTAAAGCGAAATATGCCATGCCTTTTGAGCTTATCAGCGATGAAGATGAAACTGTATGCAGTTTATTTGATGTGCTGAAAGAGAAAAGTATGTATGGAAAAAAATACATCGGCATTGAACGATCAACGTTCATCATCGATGAAAATGGCAAACTTGTCGCTGAATGGCGTAAAGTTAAAGTACCAGGCCATGTTAACGAAGTTCTGGAAACGCTTAAATCGCTCTAAGGAGTCAACTCTATGGTTAGAACCCAAACC
>JAAZVR010000060.1 GCA_018623305.1 Thiotrichales bacterium
CGAAATGATGAAACTTAAAGCGTCTATTTTGGCCGTCTCTTTGGCTCTTTCGGGAGCGGCTTGGGCAAAAGAAATGCCCCAGAAAATCGATTTTTCGCAAGCGATGTCGATTGCGAAAATGCCTCCAGAGGTCGACTTGTTGACACTTCAACAGTCTCGAATTGAATCCAATCGTACTTTGGATTCTGCTGCATTGGGCGTTCAGCACGGGATTCGTGGCTTAGTCGGTGCGCGAGAATACAAATCGGATTCGGATGATTGGTACCAACTTTATCTAGTTTCTGAGTTACCGATTGATTTGCACGATCAGCAGGGTGTGATCGACACTCGTTCAGCGTTGCAAACGCAAGCCAACCAATTGCGTAAAGCGTTTGCCCAGGGTTTGTTTCGATTGAATGTTCTTGATGCTTACGCGGATGTTTTGCGTTCGGATGCAGAATATCGAGTGGCGAATGAGCAAATGGCCATTGACTATATTCGCTTTGATAAAATCAAAGAAAGACATGCGGTAAAGCGTGTTTCAGATCCAGATCTTGCCCAGGCAGAAGCGAATTACCAAAGCAGTTTTCTGGCATTTCGTCTTGCAGGCGAGCGCTTGAAACAAACCCGTATGATTCTTGCCGAAGTGATGGGCTATCCTAATACGCCGCCAAGCGATGTTTTGAGTTTGGATTGGAAGCCCTATCAAGAACGCCTAAAAACAGTGGTTCCTGAGGACATTGGTGTCTGGTTCACTCAGCTTGCCGAGAAGAATCCTGAAATTATGAGTTATGACGTTCGTGCAAAAGCCCTTGAGCAAAAAATTAAGCAAGCTCAACTGGCATTGGAGCCGAGCCTAACTGCAAGAAGTCAACTGGGTACTCAAACCGACTGGACAAATAAAGAAGGGCGTTGGGCTCTATCATTGAATTTCTCGATGCCTTTGTCAGATGCTGGTCAAACAGATGCTCAAGTGGCGATTTTAAGAACTGAGCAGGCCTCACTGAAAGTAAAAAAACGCCAGGCATTGATGCGTTTTAGAACAGAATTGCAGAGAATCTACACCGACTTGATTCAAATTAAATCAAGGTTGCAGAGTTTGAAGGTTCGTCAAACGTTCAGCGATTGGTACCTCGATAAAAACAGGGCCTTGTATGAAATGGAGCGAGCAGCGACTTTGGGTGATTCTTTTGTTGAGATGTCGCGTGTACAGCTTGAGGAGTTGGACATCAATATCGACTTGGCTAAAAATTTAGAACGTTTGGATGTATTGCTAGGAGACAAACGATGAACAGAATGCTAAAAAATGCAGCAGTGGTTGCAGCGATGGGTTTGACATTGCCTGTTTGGGCTCAAACCTTGACGATCGGCGCTTTGGTGTCTGCTCAAGTGGATACCGTAAAAGTTAAAGAAGGTGATTCAGTGAAACAGGGGGATGTCTTGTTGATGTTGGATCAGGCAACTTATGAAGCTCGTCTTGCAATCGCCCAATCTAAATTGGATTATCAACAAGTCGTCTTTAAGTTTGATGAAAATGCCTACTTAGAGGCTCAGGATTTGTTTGAGCAAGGTGTGACGTCTCAAAGAGAGCTGGACGAAGAAAAGTTGCGCTATGAAAAGTCATTAGCTAAATTTTCCCAAGCCAAAGCACAACTTGCTTTAGTCAAAGCGAAGCAACGTTATTACACGATTACAGCGCCTCAGGCAGGTGTTGTTGAACGAATTTCTGTATTACCAGGAACAACCGTATTTAAAGAGAACCAATCGTTGATTGAGTTAAAGGTGGATTAAATGAAAGTAGCGATGCTGAAATACGCTTTAGGGCATTGGCGTTTATTGTTTCATATGGCGTTTAAAACACGCCATTTTGGTGTGAATAATGAATGGTGGGCACGATTTCCATCACCGATTGCCTGGGGATGCCGTCAGCGTATTTGGGGTATTTTGACTGTGATGCCCATTGTTCGAAACATTCAATCAATGCAAGTGCGTGCGCGAATTGGTTGGATTCCAAAGAAAATGGCCGATGAAATGGGGCTTAACGATTAAGCCTTTGTGATGTTTCGAGAAGTGCCTGCAGACATGTAGGCCTTTTTTCCTTTTGCGGAATAGGTTTCAGAACTTTGAGTTGGATCGTTTCCAATCAATGTTTTGAGTGCTTCACGAGTATTGTTGGTCATCAATTGAATCGCATGGCCGTTGATTTCGTTTAAACGGGCACATTCTTTTAGATTTGATGCAAGTTGGTCGATTTTTTCTTGAGGTTCTGCTTGGAAAAATTCGGAGATGGTTTGCGATTTCAGTGCGATTTGCTTTTGAAATTGTGAAACTGCCAAAGTAAGTTTGACTTTATCTTTAGCGATTTGCGTAATTTCTTCGGCTTTACCTTTAACCAAAAGACGACGCTCTTCCTCGAGCAACGCCATCAGCTGAGAGGTGCTGTTTAGAAACTGGTCTAAAGGTAAGGCCTGAGAATTCATTTAGTTAGAATTACCTACCATCAATACTTCAAACGCAGACAATTTCTTCGCAATGCTTGCAGAATCAATCTGGTAAGAACCATCCGCAATCGCAGCTTTGATGCGTTCAACTTTTGCTGTATCCACAACAGGCTGCTGAGCGAATGTCCTCTTTCGTGATGTGCATCTAGCGAACAACGGTGTAACCCTGAAGAAAGTGAATCGCTATGGCGAACTCCTGATCTATAAAATCTCTTGTCTTTATTTTATTAGGCTGCTTGAACATTTTCTTGAATGTGTTTTTGCCATAAAAAAACGCCCCTTTCGGAGCGGTTCTCTTACGCGTCTTTTTGTTCGGCAATATCGACTGCGTTATTGAGTAGGGTTGCGATTGTCATCGGACCTACGCCACCTGGAACAGGCGTAATCCAGCTAGCTTTTTCTTTGGCTGTCGCAAAATCAACATCGCCACATAAAGAACCATCGTCTAAACGGTTGATGCCTACATCAATCACAATAGCGCCGTCTTTAATCCAATCACCTGGAACGAAGTTAGGAATCCCAACGCCAGCAACGACGATATCCGCTTCGCGCACTTTTGCTTCCAAATCTTGAGTTGCGGAGTGACAAATCGTTACTGTTGCACGAACATTCGTCAATTCCAGCGCCATCGGCATGCCGACTATTTTAGATGCGCCAATTACAACAGCATTTTTACCACGCAAAGGAATGCCTGTTTTTTCAAGCATGGTCATCACACCGCGCGGTGTACAAGGGCGCAATGTTGGCATATTAATCGCCAATCGACCCATATTATATGGATGGAAGCCATCGACATCTTTTGCAGGAGCGATGCGTTCAAGCACCGCTTCATCTTCAATATGATCCGGTAGAGGCAATTGCACCAAAATACCGTCAACGCGCTCATCAGCATTTAACTCGTCGATTAGAGTAATCAACACATCCTGAGACGTTGTATCAGGTAGTTTGTGAGAGAAAGACTCAATGCCGACTTCAACCGATTGCTTACATTTGCTATTAACGTAAACCTGAGACGCAGGGTTTTCACCGACTAGCACAACTGCTAGGCCTGGTTTGCGAAGGCCTTTCTTAACACGAGTATTTACTCGCTCTTTTAACTCTTCTCGAATTTCAGCGGCGATCGCCTTACCGTCTAGGATTTGTGCAGTCATGAATCAGTGCTCCGATGTTTAACCGTATGGATCATTAAAATTGGCCAAATTATAGCAAAAATACGTTCAAGAAGAATTGATTACAACCTTTGAAGAAGTGCTTCATTTCAGTTATGTGTTAATTCAACTAATGAAACAAACTGAGAGCTACGTTCAGTCTTCGATTTGTTGGGTCTGTGCGGTAAGGTTTTTCCAGTCTCAGTTGGAAAATGCTTCCATTGGGACGCTTAGTCTATATAAGTTATCCTTGCTAAAATCTTGTCCTTTAGGCCATTCCACTCCCCCAAAAGCAACACTTACACGTTTAAAGTAAGTGATTTTTTTAATTCAGAAAATACACCCATACCTAAAAACGGAGACACATCAAACAAACGGGTATCTTCATTCTCAAACTCTAGAGTGTAATTTGAAAGGGGTTTTACATTTATAACGTTCGGGTTCATAGGTTCAAGCTCACTTCAGAGGGTCAATTTTAAAAACTGGTTCTCCATTTACAGCCAATTGCCAGTCCGCTATTAAGTCTTCCTTGTGTATTTCAATTCAAGCTTCAACAAGCTTTTGTTTTGCTTTAGGTAGTTGCCCCTCGATTAGTTCTCCTGTTTCAACGGAGAAAACAGCACTTACATCTTGGTAATAAACATGGATGATGAGTTCCAAGCATTAGCTTCAGAAATTACTCGTATCGGTAAAACATTTGAACTTAATTTTCAAGAGATTGGTTCGACAGCTGAAAAAGGGGTTTAAAGATTCAAGTTGATTGGAGCAGTACAACGGATGGCGAAGGTAATGTTACTGTCGCAGTATATGACTATCAAACGCTAGGCGGTGCATTGGGTGATCAGCGTGCGGAATGGGGTGCAACTCAAAATCGTCTAAAGCAAACAATAAACAATCTTCAAAACGTAAATGAGAACATAGCAGCGGCTAAATCTCGAATTGAAGATGCGGATTTTGCGGCCGAGTCAGATAACTTAGCGAAAACTCAGGTATTGCAACAAGCGGGCATGTCAATGCTAGCGAAGGCAAACCAAGCGCCACAAAACGTGATGCAGTTGCTACGATAAGCAAAGCTTTCCTCCTCTTTCCTTTCTCTCGTCTTTGGGAAGGGGAAGGGGGCTTTTTTTGTATATACAATTTATTGAGTGAGCAGCACTGAAAATTGTAATAGTCTACTCTAAGTCAGTATGACCCGGAGTTAGGTTG
The DNA here is from genome assembly GCA_018623305.1 of Thiotrichales bacterium. Classification (GTDB taxonomy): domain Bacteria; phylum Pseudomonadota; class Gammaproteobacteria; order JAAZVR01; family JAAZVR01; genus JAAZVR01. The sequence goes on from JAAZVR010000060.1 coordinate 4,835, forward strand.
AGCAATCCGCTTTCCATAATGTCCAAATCCTTGAAACTTTCTTCAAGATAGGTTTGGCGGAGGACTTCCAATCAAGTTTATATGATTGCATCAACGCTCAGCTTGTCGATGTCTAAAACAATGACTATTTTGTATTCTTTTTCTTTAAGGGATACAGGCAGTAATCCAGAAATAGATCGTTTATCGAGATTACTGGAGGTGACTTCTGGTTCTTCTTAGACTTTTTCAGAGTCAACATCATGCACATACGAAAAGGCATCAACAAAAAGTCGGCACGTTCGTTTTTTTTCACCCCATAATTTCCTGAACTTTCAATATGTTGACAGCAAATTCTTCATCTGAAATCATGAAACTTAAGAATTGATTTTTGTTCGACGCATATGCAATGTTGTCGACAAGTTCGTTTTTGTCTTGTTCCACGGTTGCTTCCATAACAATACCCATTTTTGTGTTATCTAACTCCTAACAGCACAAATAGTCTGTGTTTTCATGCTACAGAGAGATATTTCAAAAATAATTCACGTTGGATTAATGTTGCCCCTAAGCTCATCAAATGATCGTTTTCGACTTGTCCATCAATTAAATCAATGGCTTGCTCATTACACCAATTGACGAGTTCATAAAAAGCGAGCTTCGAGGCATTTGTTTGCAGACTGAACATCGATTCACCGCAAAACACACCATTGACTTTCAATCCATATAACCCACCCACTAATTCATCATTATCCCAAGCTTCAAATGAATGAGCATGTCCTTGATGATGAAGCTCTATAAAACTGTCTTTTAATTCTTGGTTTATCCAGGTTTCATCTGAGTAGGGGCGCGGTTGCTGACAAGCACCGATTACTTTTTCGAATGCTTGGTTATGAGTTGTTTTAAGCGATGATTTTCGCATAAAGCGCCTCATGCTTTTTGAGGGTTGAATCTCATTAGGGTAGAACACGCATCTCGGGTCGGGTGACCACCATAAAATCGGTTCTTCAGGATTTGACCAAGGGAAGATTCCGGCTGAATAAGCGGATAATAATCGGTCGGGTGATAAATCCCCTCCCATTGCGAGCAAACCATTGGGTTCGTCCAAAGCATCTTCAACAGGAGGGAATAAGTAGGATGTGTCTTTAGGGTTTATCCCATAAGGCACAATTAGCATAATTATTTATCCATGCTCAAAGCATCAAGGTATTTCTCAGCATCCAATGCTGCCATACAACCTGTACCCGATGAAGTAATCGCTTGGCGATAGTTATGATCCATTACATCGCCGGCAGCGAACACACCCTCAACGCTGGTTTGCGTTGCATTGCCTTCTAGTCCACTTTTTACCTTGATGTAGCCGTGCTCCATGTCGAGCTGACCTTCAAAGATGCTTGTGTTTGGAGAATGACCAATAGCAACAAAAATACCGTGAACATCAATTTCAGTTAATTCGCTTGATTGAGTATTTTTCAAACGCATACCAGTAACACCCATATCGTCACCTAAAACTTCGTCCAGTTGCTGGAAGGTCTGAAGGGTAATGTTGCCGTCTTCAACTTTTGACATCAGTTGTTTGACCAAGATTTTTTCAGCTTTAAATGTGTCACGTCGGTGAACTAGCACTACCTCAGAAGCAATGTTTGATAGGTACAGCGCTTCCTCTACTGCCGTGTTACCACCACCGATAACTGCGACTTTTCGGTTGCGATAGAAGAAACCATCACACGTTGCACAAGCTGAAACACCTTTACCCTTGAATGCTTCTTCAGACTCAAGGCCCAGGTACTTAGCCGATGCGCCTGTACAGATAATCAGTGCGTCACAAGTATAAACAGTGCCTGAATCACC
>JAAZVR010000061.1 GCA_018623305.1 Thiotrichales bacterium
CATCCACCGTGTAGGCATGAAATAAGTCAAATTGCATCAACCCAGTGATTTTATGAAAAGCAGGAATATAGGCGCCCAAAACACCATAACTGGACATGCGGCGCATCACGCGAGTAAGGCCTTGAGGTTGGCGGAATATTTCTAAAAACAGGCTTCGGTTTTGAAAACTAGCACGAAAGGCATCGTCAATACGAGGGAGGTTGGTCTGGATTTGTCGAATAGTTTTTGCTTTTATACCTTTAATGTCAGGGTTCTGAGCAAGGATAAGAAAGACTTCAAGCAATGCGAAGGGTGTTTTGCGAAAGACACTGGCCTGAACGGTTTCTAAATATCCATGGCGCATTTGAAAGCGACGATTTAGAGCAACTGTCTCTGCATTTGACGTGTCAAAAATCATTTCTCGGAACATTTGGAGTAAAAGCTCATTAAGTTGCTGAACTCGATTGGCTGTCCGATAGTATTTGTGCATAAAGCGCTCGACCCCTAAACGTTTAGAGGTGTCTTTGTAGCCAAATTGTTTTGCTAGGGTTCTTTGATAGTCAAACAATAGGCGTTCTTCGGGTCGCTTGCATAGGGTATGTAGTGCAAAACGAATCTGCCACAGAAAATGAAGACTTTGTTCAAGGGTTTTGTATTCGCGCTCTGAAAGGAAATTGTTTTCTTTGAGCTCTATTAGTTCTGTGCTGCCAAAATGGAATTTGGCAATCCAGCCGATTGAATGGATGTCACGCAATCCACCTGGGCTTTCTTTAAGATTAGGCTCCACGTTGTAGGCATTATCCTCAAATTTAAGATAACGTGAGTCTTGTTCCTTGAGTTTGACTTCGAAAAAAGACTGTGAAGACATTAAATGATCTTTCGATGCGATTTTTTGCAATTGTTGATATTGCTCCCAAGAGCCTGCAAGAAAACGAGATTCAATCAATGTGGTGGCAATGGTTGCGTCTTCCTTCGCATGCATTAAACATTCGTTGATGGAGCGAACACTGTAACCTAGTTTAAGGCGACAATCCCAGAGCAGGTTCAAGAAAGGGTTGATGTCGTCTGGTTGAATGTCGTTATTGGACAGAATTAGTAGGTCAATATCCGATTGTGGGAAGAGTTCTCCGCGACCATAACCTCCGACTGCAACCAAGGCAAGGTCGTTGCGATCTATGAGGTGTTGCCATAGTCGGGCCATTAATTGGTCGATAACTAAAGTGCGCTCTTGAACGAGTTCATGGACTAACGTTGGTGTGTTTTGAAATTGATACTCTTGCTGCTGAGATAAGTTATCTAGCAACTCTTTGCATAATGATAAAAGCGGCTCTGAGCCGCTTTTGAATCGAATATCAAACTGTTCTATTAGTGAGTGTCGATGAATCACAGTGCAATCTCTTCATTGGGTGCAAGTGTGAAAATTTCGCAACCAGTTTCAGTTACGACAAGAGTGTGTTCCCATTGAGCGGATAGGCTTCGGTCCTTTGTGACGACTGTCCAACCATCTGGAAGGATTTTGATGGCTTTCTTACCTAAGTTAATCATCGGTTCAATCGTAAATGTCATACCGGGCTCTAAAACAACGCCATCACCTGGTCGTCCATAATGAAGCACTTGAGGTTCTTCATGGAAGTCAGCGCCAATACCATGGCCGCAGAACTCTTCAACGACCGAACAGCCTTGGCCTTCAGCGTAAGTTTGAATTGCATGGCCTACATCGCCTAACGTTGCGCCTGGTTTAACCGCTTGTAAGCCAATAATCAATGATTGGTAGGCAATATCACAAATGCGTTGGCCTTTTATTGTAGGTTCGCCGACGCAATACATACGGCTGGTATCACCATGATAGCCATCAATAATGACAGTTGTATCAATGTTTACAATGTCTGTTTTTTTTAAAATTCGCTCACCAGGAATACCGTGACAGACTTGGTGGTTCAATGATGTACAGATCGATTTAGGAAAGCCTTTGTAATTTAAAGGCGCGGGAATGCCGCCTAATTCATTCACAATATAATCATGAGCCATTTGATCGAGTTCTGCTGTGCTAATACCGGGTTGGATGTGCGGTTCTAGCATATTGAGTACAGAAGCTGCAGCTTGCCCTGCAACACGCATTTTTTGAATTTCTTCTGGTGTTTTGATTTTGATGCTCATGAACGATAAGGCCTTGTTCTAAAATAGTTTCTATGATATAAATCGCGCTCCGCAAAAGGTTGCGGAAAAATTTTATTGATATTTTATCAGTTCACACACAGGCCGTCACATAAACCGGGGTGCTTTCATTAGTCGGTTTTATGGGGTCTGTGGAGGCATAACCCCAATTAAAAGGAAATTATCATGGCTCAAATCACTATGCGTGAAATGTTGCAAGCGGGTGTTCACTTCGGTCACCAAACGCGTTACTGGAACCCTCAAATGGCTCAATACATTTTTGGTGCCCGCAACAAAATCCATATCATCAACTTAGAAAAAACATTGCCATTGTTTAACGATGCAATGAATTTCATCAGCAAAGTTGCTGCTGACAAAGGCACAGTTTTGTTTGTTGGTACTAAGAAATCAGCTGGTAAGATGATTCGTGAGCAAGCTCAGCGTGCTGGCATGCCTTACGTAGATCACCGTTGGTTGGGTGGTATGATGACCAACTTCAAAACAATCAAGCAGTCTATTAATCGTTTGAAAGACTTGGAAACTATGTCTCAGGACGGTACGTTTGAGAAGTTGACGAAAAAAGAAGCGTTGATGATGACTCGTGAGATGGAAAAACTTGAGCGTAGCTTGGGTGGTATCAAAGACATGCGTCAGATGCCTAAAGCAATGTTTATCGTTGATGTAGGTCACGAGAAAAACGCAGTACTAGAAGCGCGTAGCTTGAACATTCCTGTTGTAGGTGTTGTTGATACAAACAACTCACCAGCAAACATCGATTACATCATTCCGGGTAACGATGATGCGATTCGTGCGATTGAATTGTATGTTTCTGCTGCTGCAGATGCGGTTCTAGCTGGCAAAGGTTCAGTTACAACAGCTAATTCTGACGAGTTCGTTGAAGAAACTGCTGAAGCGTAAAAGCATAGAATAATCACGATTTCGTATTGTTCAAAGAACGGCTTTGTCCTAAAATTACTGGATAAAGCCGTTTTTTTATATTTATTACTTATATTTTTGAATTTTTTGGGAGTTAGCAATGGCATTTACTGCTGCAATGGTTAAAGAACTTCGCGAACGTACAGGCGCGGGCATGTTGGATTGTAAAAAAGCATTGGGTGAAACTGATGGTGATATGGAAGCCGCAGTTGAGCTTATGCGTAAAAAAGGCATGGCAGGCGCGGACAAAAAAGCAGATCGCGTAACAGCAGAAGGCCTTGTTGAAATCAAGATTTCTGACGACAAGAAAACAGCAGCCATCGTTGAGGTTAACTGTGAAACAGATTTCGTTGCAATGTCTGATGACTTTAAAGGTTTCGTAGATCTTGTTGCCAACCGCATCATGGAAGAAAATCCAGCGGATATCGAAGCATTGATGGCTATGCCTTCAACAGCTGGCGGTTCAGATACGCTTGAAGAAACACGTCGTACTTTGATCGCTAAGATTGGCGAAAACATTTCAGTTCGTCGTATGGAATACGTAACGACTTCAGGTCAAATTGGTTCATACAAGCACGGTTCTCGTATCGGTGTAATGATTGATATGAACGGTGGTTCTGATGAAACAATGAAAGATGTTGCGATGCACGTTGCTGCTTCTAACCCTCAAGCGATTTCTGAAGATGAAGTATCTGCAGAATTGATCGAGAAAGAAAAAGAAATCTTTACAGCTCAAGCGCTTGAGTCAGGTAAGCCTGCTGAAATCGTTGAGAAAATGATCGGTGGTCGTATCAACAAATTCTTGAAAGAAATCACGTTGGTTAACCAGCAGTTCGTTAAGAACCCTGATTTGACTGTGGCTCAGTTGTTGAAAGAAGCTGATGCTTCCGTAAATCGTTTCATGCGCTTCGAAGTTGGTGAAGGGATCGAGAAGAAAGAAGAAAACTTTGCAGAAGAAGTTGCAGCTCAAGCCGCTAAATTGCAAGGTAAATAATCATCGTGTCTGAACAGCTTAAATACAAACGCGTATTATTGAAGTTCAGTGGCGAAGCGCTTATGGGGAATCAATCTTTCGGGATTGATTCTTCTGTATTAGGGCAAGTGGCACAGGATGTTAAGACGCTGATTGATATGGGCGTTGAAGTCGGTATCGTTGTGGGTGGAGGTAATCTATTCCGTGGTGTGGCTTTGGCTGACTCAGGTATTCACCGAGTAACGGGTGATCATATGGGTATGTTGGCTACAGCTATGAATGGTTTGGCTATTCAAGATGCTTTAGCCAAATTAGACATTGATGCGCGAGTGATGTCTGGCTTTGAGATTGGCGTATGTGACTCGTTTGACTTCCGCAAAGCCGATGCGCATCTAAAACAAGGTGGCGTATGTGTGTTTGTTGCAGGAACAGGCAGTCCTTTCTTTACAACAGATACTGCTGCAACTTTACGTGGGATTGAAATCGGTGCAGACGTTGTATTAAAAGCAACGAAGGTTGATGGCATTTATTCAGATGATCCTGTTAAGAATCCTGATGCAGTTCGTTTTGATGAAGTTTCGTATGATGAAGTCATCGAAAAGAAATTAAAGGTGATGGACACAACTGCGTTTGTTATGTGTCAGGAAAACCAGATGCCAATTCGAGTTTTTGATATGACGCAGCCAGATGTGCTTAAGCGTATTGTTCAAGGTGAAAATGAAGGAACACTTGTATGTTAAATGATATTAATCAAGACGCTCGCCAGCGTATGGAGAAAGCAATAGTTGCGCTTCAGGGGAATTTGGCAAAGATTCGTACAGGGCGTGCTCATCCAAGTATTTTGGATACAGTGATGGTTGATTACTACGGCTCTATGACGCCAATCAATCAAGTAGCTAATGTTGCGGTTGAAGATTCGCGTACTTTATCAGTAACACCTTGGGAAGCGGCTATGGTTGGACCGGTAGAGAAAGCGATTATGAATTCAGATGTCGGTATCACGCCAACAACTGTGGGTTCAAATATTCGTTTGCCTATGCCTCCGATGACAGAAGAGCGTCGTAAAGACATGACTAAAATTGCTAAGGCTGATGCTGAGCAAGCTCGAGTTTCTATCCGTAACATCCGTCGTGATGCAAATGATGATGTTAAGTCGTTATTAAAAGACAAAGAGATTTCTGAAGACGATGCAAAACGTGCAGAGAACGACATTCAGAAGATTACGGACGAATTCGTTGCGAAAGTGGATGAGCTTGTTGCTGTTAAGGAAAAAGATTTGCTGGAAATCTAATTTTGCTAAAATGAGTTCAACCTGAAAAGCAGGCCTAGCCTGCTTTTTTTATAGCTAATGATTTGGAGATGCTGTGAGTCAATCTATTCCACGACATATTGCAATAATTATGGACGGTAATGGCCGTTGGGCAAAAAAACGTTTTATGCCTCGGTTTGTAGGCCACAAAAAAGGCCTAGATGCTGTAAGAAAAGTGATAGAGGGATGTGTTGAGTGTGGTGTCGAAGCCTTAACTTTGTTTGCGTTTAGTACTGAAAACTGGAAACGGCCTGCAGATGAAGTTAATGAGCTCATGAAGCTGTTTATGGTTGCTCTGGATCGAGAAGTTAAGAAATTACATGAACATAATATTCGATTGAGAATTGTTGGAGATTTGTCGGGTTTTTCTTCAGATATTCAATCGGCTGTCGAGAGGGCGCATCAGCTAACTGAGGGTAATACGGGTTTGAATCTGTCGATTGCTGCTAACTATGGTGGTCGTGCGGATATCGTGAATGCAGTTCAGTCCATATTGGATGAGGCTGAGCCTGGACAGTCGATTAAACTTACAGAATCTATGATTTCACAGCGCGTTGCTTTGTCCGATATTCCTGAGCCAGATTTGTTAATAAGAACTGGGGGAGAGCAACGTATCAGTAACTTTCTGTTGTGGCAGATGGCTTATTCTGAATTTTATTTTACAAATATGCTGTGGCCGGACTTCGATCGCAATGCATTGTTAGAGGCCATTGATTCATTTTCAAATCGTCAGCGAAGATTTGGCAAAACAGGTGAACAAGTAGAGGCGGAAAAAAATGCTTAAACAACGAATAATGACAGCTTTGATACTCGCCCCACTGGCGATTTGGGGGATGTGGGCCTTACCTGAATGGATCTTCAGTTTAATTATGATGGCTGTTGTATTGATTGGGGCGTGGGAGTGGACTCGTTTATCTCAACTGGACTTTAATTTTGGCCGAGTTTTGTACGTTATGGGTATTGCTTTAGTGGTTCATTTGGTTGATGAATACCCTGTGTTGGCTTGGTGGTTTATTGATGTTTCTATGGTTTGGTGGTTACTCGCAGCTGTTTTTGTGATGCGTTATCCGCGACTCAAATCGGCATGGGATGGTCATGTTGTTTTAAGGTTGATTTCAGGGGCTTTGGTTTTGATTCCATTCTTTGCGGCAGTTGATATTTTGCGACATGATTATATAAACGGTGCTGCTTGGTTGATTTTTACAATGTGCCTAGTTTGGGCTGCCGATACGGGTGCTTATTTTGCAGGTCGACAGTTTGGTAAAAGAAAGTTAGCTCCAAATGTCAGTCCTGGTAA
>JAAZVR010000062.1 GCA_018623305.1 Thiotrichales bacterium
CTTTTTGAAAGATGTCGGTAATGTTTTAGAACTTCAAATAACCCCATAATCGATAACTCTTCCATAGGAAAAGCCGATTGAAGGCCTTGTTGAATCATTTTGGGGCCGCCGACACCCAACCAACGTATATTTGGGTGAGCCGTATTCAAAGCCTGCATAAGGCCTGCTCCCAGTGTGTCACCAGAAGCTTCACCCGCGACTAAAGCAATCGTGAGCGACTGAGGCATAATCAGCGAATAATTCCGCGCTCCGATGAACGCAAGGTTTCAATCATCGGAACCAAAACTCCTTTGACATCTTCTAGTTGAACAATACGTTCAAGAGCCTCTTCTAAGCCTAACTGACTACGATAAAGCAACTTATATGCATCACGTATTAAACGAATATCCGAAGTCGTAAAGTCTCGTCTTTTCAGGCCTTCAATATTGACTCCCTTAGGCTGTGATGGCGCACCAGCCGCAATCATGTAATCAGGCACATCCTGAGTACTCGCGCTGCCCATTCCCAAGAAAGTATGTGATCCAACATAGCAAAACTGGTGAACTAAAGCGAAACCGCCCAAGATAGCATAATCGCCGACTGTAACATGCCCTGCAATTGAAGCATTATTTGAAAAAATCACATGATTCCCAACGATGCAATCATGCGCTATGTGAGAGTGAGCAAGAAATAAATTCTCAGAGCCGACTTTTGTCAAACTTCTGTCATTCTCAGTCCCACGATGGATAGTGACATATTCTCGAATGATATTATTATCACCCATCTCTAACCAGGTATTTTCACCCGAAAACTTTTTATCTTGAGGGTCTTCACCCACAGAAGCAAATTGGTAAATCTTATTACCCGATCCCATTTTAGTAGGACCGCTAATAACAACGTGTGGACCGATTTCACAATGATCACCAATTTCCACATTAGCCCCAATAACTGAGTATGGACCTATGGAAGTTCCTTCTCCAATCTGAGCAGATGAGTCAATAATCGCTGTAGGGTGAATCAAAGACATGATTAAACTTCTTTTTCAGCACACATTAAATCAGCGCTGGCAATCGCTTTACCGTCAACAGAGGCAACCCCTTTAAAACGCCATACTCCACGACGAGGTTTACCGACAACCTCAACACTTAATTCAAGCTTATCGCCAGGGATAGCAGGCTGTTTGAAACGACACTTATCTACACCAACTAAGTAGTACATCATGTTGTCTTTTGGCTTTTCCTCAAGGCTCTTAAAGGCTAGAATGCCCGTCGCTTGAGCCAGTGCCTCAATAATCATCACACCAGGCATAACAGGATGATTAGGAAAATGTCCTGTGAACTGTGGCTCATTAAATGTGATGTTCTTGTAACCCACCAAACGTTTCTGTTTTTCAAACTCGGTAACACGGTCAATCAACAAGAAAGGATAACGGTGTGGTAAGTATTGAAAGATTTCTTCAATGTCCATCATATTCATGAGTCCTAATTTTTAAGTTTTAAAAAGCGCTCTATTTTTTTCAAAGCGCGCATCCAGTAATCTAGTTTTTTAAATCGAGCTGCGTTTTTTTTCCATTCAGAGTTTGGCATTAACGGTGTACCCGAAGAGTAAACACCAGCTCGATGAATTGAATGGGTGACCAATGATTGTGCCGTCACGTGAACGTCGTCTACGATATTTAGATGCCCAACCACACCGACTTTCCCTGCAAGGGTGCAACGTTTACCGATCACAGTGCTTCCGGCGATACCTACTTGAGCTGCAATAGCTGTTTGCTCACCAATACAAACACCGTGCGCCACCATAACTAAGTTGTCGATTTTAACACCATCACCAATCTTAGTGGGATGTAATGCCCCCCGATCAATGGTGGCATTAGCTCCAATCTCAACATTTTTACCAATGACGACCGTGCTCAGTTGCGGAATCTTTTCCCAACCATCAGCTGAGGGAGCATAACCGAAACCATCCGCTCCAATAACAGAGCCTGAATGAATAACTGAGCCATCTCCAACAGTCGTCCCTTCATAAAGTGTTACGTTGGGATAGATAGTGACATTGTTTCCAATTACAACATTACGCCCCAATCTAACCGATTCATCAATATTGCAATTCATTCCAACCTTAATACCGGAATCGCCTAGTTGATTAACGGAGAAAAAATCAGATAAGGTTTTAGACTCAAAAATCTGGGCTACTTTGGCGTAAGCCAAGTATGGGTCCTTCACAATAACACAAGGCATAGAACACTTTTCTGCCACACTTTCATTCACCAGCACAGCAGTAACTTTAGCGTTGCTCAGGTGTTTAACAAAGGCCTTCTTAGATACAAAGGAAATCGTTCCAGGCTTGCCATTTTCAAGACTCCCCACACCAAAGATTTCTAGCTCAGAATCCCCTCGAACCACTCCATCAACGACTTGGGCGACCTTTTCTAAGGTAATCATACTAAGGCTTATTGAGCGATCGGTGTCGCCTGATTGAACTCAGAAGGTTGTTTTTCATGCAACTCTTGCAAATACTTTAACACAGCATCTGTAAGGTCAATCTTTTCACTCGTGTAAGCAATACCCTCATAAAGGATCAAATCAAAACCTTCCTGTTTGCCTACAAAGCGAATCGATTTATTGATTAAATCTTGAATACGAGCCAACTCTTCATTTCGACGTAAATTCAACAATTCTTGTAGGTCATTATTTTTACGTTGCAACTCTCGAGTTTCCGTCTGAATTTCTCTTTCGATTAATTTGACTTTAGTTTCTTTCATCGCCAAACGGTTTTTATCTAAATCCGCTTTTTTTTGGTCAATTGATTTTTTACTTTCAATCAATGCTCTTTGCTTTGGTTCAAACTCTTTTTCCAAAGATGCAGAAGCCGCTTGAGCTTGTGGAGCCAATTCAAGCAACGCTCCTACATTAACAACCCCTACTTTTACACCCTGTCCATATGCAAACGTTGTCGCTAAAAACAGTAAACCTGCACTCAATATTTTCTTCATTTTTTAACCTTTAGAATGGCATACCAAGACTGAACTGGAATGCTTGTAATTCATCATCTTCACCTTCTTTCAATGGAACCGCATAACTGAATGCTAATGGTCCCACTGGGGTGATCCACATAAATGCTGCACCGGCAGACGCTCTTAACTCACTCGGCTCAATGGTATCAAGTGATTCAAACACATTTCCGGCATCCACAAAAAGACTCCATCGAGTATTTGATGAGCCACCATCTTCTTCAGAAAAAGTCAGTGGAAAATACATCGCCGCACTTGCAACCGTTTTAAACTCACCACCGACAGGGTCCGTTGTACCTGGATATTTAGGGCCTAATGTATTCCCTTGGAACCCTCGAACGCTGTTAATACCACCCGTATAAAAGCGCTCATAAAACGGAACATCTGTGTCGCCATAGCCTTTAATCAAACCATATTCACCACGTAGCTGAATAGAAGACTGCTTGAAGATTGGGTAATACCAACTGTGCTTACCTGTCACCTTGTAATATTGTAAATCTAACCCCGGTACAGCTAGCTCACCTGAAATAATATGTTGAGAGCCGTCAGTAGGGAAAAGCGCCTGATTACGATTATCGTATTTCCAAGCAGCGCTCATAGTCGCTTTAGTGGCGTCAAACCCATCAGAACCATATGTGTCTTGACATATCAGCGACGTTCCACATGTCAGGCTCGTTGAATCAAAGCCCGCACCCAAAGTGACGCGTGAATATTCACTCATTGGAATGCCGTAGGTCACTGCTGCACCCGCACTGTCGGTATTGTACTCAGTGATATCAAGCTCAGCGCCATCCGTTTGTGAGTAGTAAACGCGACCTCCCAAGCTATGACCCTGCTTAGTAAAGTATGGATCAGTCAATGATAGCGAGTAATTCTTCTCTGCATCACCATGCAAAATATTGATACCGACCGCGTTACCTGAACCTAAGAAATTCTTTTCATTCAAGCCTAGGCTGTAACCAATCCCCCCGGTCTGAGCATAGCTGATACCGACTTGGAAACTGCCTGTAGGAGCCTCTTCGACTTGAACCTCCAAGTCAACTTGATCAAATGCCACTTGCTTAACATTCGTTTTCACCGTACTAAAATAGCCTAAACGCTGCAAACGCCCCTCAGTCAATCGAACCTTGTGAGGCATGTATAACGCTGATTCCAGCTGCCTAAACTCTCGGCGCACCACAACGTCTGAGGTTCTAAAGTTTCCTTTAATCTCAATTCGTCGAACATAAACCTTATGATTCGGGGTAATTAAAAAATTAACATCTACCGTCTGATTATCTTTGTCCAACTCTGGCACTGGAATAACCTTGGCGAAAGCATAGCCTTGCTCACTTAGAGCATCTTGAATGGCTTTCGATGTAGCCAATAGTTTTTCACGCGAAAACTCGTCTTGAGGTTGATAAGTTTGCAACTCTTCAAGCTTTTGCTCAGACAGCAAGTCTTCGTATCCAGCAAAAGCTGTTTGATTGAAACGGTACTGCTTACCCTCCTCAATATTGACAGTCACATAAACATCTTCTTTGTTTGGTGAGAGCGTTACTTGATGAGATAAAATTTTAAAATCAGCAAAACCACGATTCAGATAGTAAGAACGTAACGTTTCTAAGTCACCCTGAAGTTTAAATTTAGAGTACTCACTGGAATCTGACCAAAATTTCCACCAATCATCTTTGCCAAGAGAAAATTGAGCCGTTAAACGTTTATCATCAAACTCATTGTTTCCAACAATATTAATGCGCTTAAGTGCAGACTTTTCACCCTCATAAATGTGAATCTTCAAAGCCACACGTTGACGCTCTAATGTTTCAACCACAGGTTTTATTCGAACGCCGTAATAGCCTTGGTCATGATATTGCATCAGGAGCTCACGTTGAATACGAGCAAAAATCGTTTGATCAAAAATACGACCTTCCACCACATTGAAGTTTTTCAAGGCCGCTTTTAAATCATCATCTGAAATTAGATCATTACCTTTGACTTCAATACTTGCTATTGAAGGCCTTTCAACCAACTTAACAACCAAGGTTTCATCTTCTCTATAAAGCGCAACATCATCAAAAAAATGAGTGTTGTAAAGTGAGCGAATGGCATCTTCAAGTGCTTCATCATTCACTTGATCACCTAATTGGACAGGAAGATAATTTAAAACAGTTCCTTTGGGCACTTTCTTAAGGCCTTGAATGTCAATCTTATTAACTTGAAAGCTCTGAGCCCAAGCCGTGTTGATAATGAAAGCTGAGGCGACAGCCCATCGCAAAAGTGTGTGCTTCATACAGTAGGATCTTTAATCTACAAATTTAATCTTAGCAAATCATTATAGAGCGCAATGAAGGTCAATGAAACCAATAAAACCAAGCCCACCTTTTGGGCTGTGAATTGCGCATCAAGAGAAACCGGCGAACCTTTAACAATTTCAATCAGATAGAACAAAATATGACCGCCATCCAACATTGGAATAGGCAATAAATTTAACACACCCAAACTAACACTTAGAAACGCCAAAAACGATAAAAATGCTATAAAACCAAAACTTGCACTGGTACCCGCGTACTGAGCAATAGTAACAGGACCACTCAACTGTTCGATTGACATCCCTCCAGTAACCAACCTCTTAAGACCAATTAAAGTGAGAGTAATCATGTCAACCGTCTTATCAAACCCTGCTCCTATAGACCCCAAAAGACCATACTCTAATGAAACACGATAAGGCTCATCCCAACCCTCAGGGACTAGAACTCCCGCTCCAAAATAACCAATGAATTCATCTTTAAATTGTTTTTTCCCCAATCGCAATTGTTGAACCATCAGAGCTCCATCACGAATAACTTCAAGCTCAACCAATTGATTTGGATTTTTTTGTACCACACGAACCAAAGACATCCAATCCTCAACCACTTCACCATTCATTGACTGGACTCTATCCCCTGTTTTCAATCCAGCTTTGAAGGCTGGACCATCCTCCGCAATTTGACCTAATATTGGTTCCAATACAGGCTGAACACGAGACAGCCCCACCAGATCACGCAAGTCCACTTCATTCAAAAAGTCAAAAGTTTCAAACGGTAATGTTCGGGTTGTCAGCACGCCCTCAGCTGTGAGAACATTCACTTCAGCCGTTTTTTGATTCAAAATCGCCTCTGTTAGAGCTAGTTGTGCTTGTTGCCAACTTTTTGTAGATTGACCATTGACGGCCACAATCTCATCCAAGGCCTCAAAACCTGCTTTATCAGCCATTGATTCAACCACCGGCTCATTAATCACAGCTTTTATCGTAGTGACGCCTTGACCAAATATAACGGCATACACAACAACTGCAAAAATCAAATTAATCAAAGGACCCGCAAATACCACTGCAAGTCGTTTCCAAACTGATTGCTGGTCAAACGCTCGATGCAACTCATAATCTTCGACCGGCGCTTCTCGAGTGTCCAACATCTTCACATAGCCACCCAAAGGAATCCATGACAGCGCGAATTCAGTTTGATCTTCATTCCATTTTTTTGAATATATAACCCGACCAAATCCTACAGAAAAACGAATAACTTTAACCCCGCACCAGCGAGCAACGATGTAATGCCCCCACTCATGAATGGCGACCAGAACAATAACTGCAATTAAGAAGCTTAAGATTGTCATTGGATAACCTGATA
>JAAZVR010000063.1 GCA_018623305.1 Thiotrichales bacterium
CATTTACACGAGGTGATAGACCACCACCTGCTACGTAGAAATCACCTGTTGAACCCGTTGAACGGCGGTGATAGAAAGAAATGTAGATAGATAAAAGAATACCTAGACCTACAATCGTTAAGGCAACTAAATTTTCCATTACGCGTTCTCCTCATTGTCCATTTTCTTCAAGTACAAACGCGTGAAAACGACGCCCGTGATGATTACGACTAGACCACCCCAAATTGCCAGTGGAGCACCTGCAATCACCGTTGCCGCTGTGTCTTTGAAAGTTGCGCTGACCATCAATGCAATTCCGAAGTACAGAACGGTAAAGATAGCCAATAGTGTGGCTGAGTATTTAACTTTACTATCCATGAATATCCTCTTTATGATATTAAAAGTATCCCAGACTTGTAGGGTTGTTTGGCAGCCCTACAAATCTATATTGCGCTGATTAAGTCGAGTTAAATCTGTTTATCTAACTTGGCTTAATCAACGTTTTGCCTGACTTTTTTATTTTCAACATTAATGTTGATTATTAATAATGCAGGCATTACTAGAACTATTAGGCTTTGCCTTGCAGCTGCTTAATAATGTCTTCGTTTTCCAAAGTTGAAGTATCTTGATTGATCGCTTCCCCTTTAGCAATCTGTCTCAAAAGACGTCTCATTATTTTACCCGAACGAGTCTTAGGTAGGTTATCAGAGAATCTTATGACATCTGGCTTCGCGATTGGCCCGATTTGATCGGCTACCCAGTCGCGAAGTTCTTGAATTAATTGCGTGTCATCACCCTGAACTGGGCGGTTTCCTTTTGGCACAACAAAGGCCATAACAGACTCACCTTTAATGTCGTGTGGACGACCAACGATGGCAGCCTCAGCGACTTTTGGATGAGCAACCAACGCAGACTCAATCTCCATTGTGCCTAGACGGTGGCCTGAAACATTCAAGACATCATCCACTCGACCCATAATCCAAATGTAACCGTCTTCATCGCGACGAGCATTGTCGCCAGCAATGTACATATCATTACCGAATAATGAGAAGTATGTTTCCTTGTAACGAGCATCATCACCCCAAACCGTTCTTAACATTGCAGGCCAAGGTTTTTTTATGACTAGGTAGCCACCTTGGTTCGGTTGAGTGATTTCATGACCTTCTTCGTCTACGATTGCAGCCATGATGCCCGGTAATGGACGAGTACATGAACCAGGCTTTGTCGGTGTGACGGAAGGAATTGGTGCAATCATATTCATCCCTGTTTCGGTCTGCCACCAAGTGTCCACAATTGGGCAATTTTCATAACCAATGACATTGTGATACCACATCCATGCTTCAGGGTTAATCGGCTCACCAACGGTGCCCAATAATCGTAAAGATGATAAGTCATAACGATTTGGATAATCATCACCTGATTTCATAAGTGCGCGAATCGCAGTCGGAGCAGTGTAGAAGGTTGTAACTTTATGATCTTCAATGATTTTCCAGAAACGACCTGCATCAGGAACGGTTGGCGCACCTTCATACATCAACATCGTTGCACCCACTGCAAGCGGACCATAGGCAACATATGAATGCCCAGTAATCCAGCCTACATCAGCCGTACACCAATAAATGTCATGTTCAGGGCGAACATCAAATACCCATTTCATTGTCATGATTGAACCTAATAGATAACCCGCGCTCGAGTGCTGAATGCCTTTAGGCTTGCCTGTTGAACCAGATGTATACAAAATAAATAGAGGGTCTTCAGCCTTCATTACCATCGGCTTACATTCAGTTGGCATATTCGCCACCGCTTCATGCCACCAGATATCTCGACCCTCTTGCCAAATCACATCATTATCTGTGCGATTTAACACAATCACTTTTTTAACTGAATCACAGCGATTAGCGAGAGCCTTGTCAACGTTCTCTTTCAGTTTCACAATGCGCCCAGCACGGTAACCGCCATCTGCAGTCACAACAACCTTAGCCTGTGTGTCCTCAATGCGATCACCCAAGGCCTCCGCGGAAAAGCCACCAAACACAACAGAATGAATCGCACCAATACGTGCGCAGGCCTGCATAGCAAAAACAGCTTCAGGAATCATTGGCATATAAATTACAACACGGTCACCTTTACCAACGCCCTGTGCACGCAACGCATTAGCAAATTTATTGACTTCTTCAGCAAGCTCACCGTAAGTGATGTAGCGAGTATCGCCACGTTCGCCTTCAAAAATAATGGCCGTTTTGTGCTGACTTGAAACCAAATGACGATCGATACAGTTATAGCTGACATTCAACTCACCATCCTCAAACCAAGTAAATTTGGGAGCATTACTTTCATCCAGCGTTTTAGTGAATGGCTTGACCCATGCAATTTCTTTGCGAGCTAAATCACCCCAAAAGCCTTCATAATCTTCTTCTGCTTTTTGGTAAAGTGATGCCAATGCGTCGGCATTCATAGGCGAGTTACTTACAAAACCTTTGCTTGGTTCGAATAAACGGTTTTCTTGTAATGTGGATTCAATAGTGTTGACTTCAGACATAAATAATTCTTGAGTAATTTGGTTGCAAATTTGTAACATTTTATTCAAAAAATGAATCAGGTTCAATGTTAGGCTCTTGAGCCGTTAGGATAGAGCGGAGAATTTATGACGCTTTCAGAATTGAAATACATCATCGCTGTGGCTCGAGAAAAGCATTTTGGTCGAGCAGCACAGTCATGTTTTATCAGTCAGCCAAGCTTAAGTGCTGCCGTAAAAAAACTTGAGGCCGAGCTGGGTGTTGAGATTTTTGAGCGCACTCACAATCGCATCAGCGTAACACCCGCAGGCGAACCGATCATCGAGCAGGCACAAAAGGTGTTAGATGAATCTGAACGAATTTATGACATTGCTAAGCGTCACGATGATCCTCTAAGTGGCGTTTTAAAAATTGGCGCGATCTACACCATTGGCCCTTATTTGTTTCCCAAACTCATTCCTCAGTTAAAAAGGCGAGCGCCTGATTTACAGTTACACATTGAAGAAGGCTACACACATACCTTGTTGCAACGGCTGAAACAGGGTATGTTGGATATGGTGATTTTGTCCTTGCCTTTTCAAGCGGCTGGAGTGGTCACCATGCCTATCTATGAGGAAGATTTTTTCGTCATCATGCCCAAAGGCCATGAATTGACAGAAACAGAAGAAGTGTTGCCTTCATCATTGGCTACTCAGGACATGTTATTGCTTGGCGCTGGAAATTGCTTTCGAGACCAAATTTTAGATATTTGCCAAGATTGTCAACAGAATAAGACAGGCCAAGAAGCGCAAACAATGGAAGGCGGCTCTCTAGAAACGATTCGCAATATGGTGATGGCCGGTGTAGGGGTTAGTGTTCTTCCGGGCAGCGCAATTCGTTCAACAGACGATGAGTTATTGGATGTTCGTCCAATGGGTCATCATGCGAAAAGAATCAACGCACTAGCTTGGCGGGACAGTTACACGCGCTCAGAGGTTATTGATGTATTTCAACAGGCAATTCACGAAGCTGAATTAGATGGCTGCAGGTCAATAGCTTAAGACTATATGATTGATAAGAATAATATATTTATTGTATGGCGGTTTCGTCGCTATACTTCGCTAGCAATTAAAAATTAACCCCCTCTTAATATGGAGACAAACATGCAATCTATGGAAAACCAAAAAGTTCCTTCAGTCACATTCCGCACTCGTCAAAATGGCGATTGGAAAGACGTAACAACGGATGAAATCTTCGCAGGAAAAACTGTTGCAGTATTTTCTTTGCCAGGTGCTTTTACGCCGACATGTTCTTCAACTCACGTGCCTCGTTATAACGAATTGGCCGATGCGCTTAAAGAAAATGGCGTAGATGAGATTGTATGTATTTCTGTAAATGACGGTTTCGTTATGAGCGAATGGGCTTTGGATCAGAAAGCAGAAAACATTACGTTCATCCCAGACGGTAACGGTGATTTCACTGATGGCATGGGCATGTTGGTTGACAAAGATGACCTTGGTTTCGGTAAGCGTTCATGGCGTTATTCGATGCTAGTTAAAGACGGCATCGTTGAAAAAATGTTCATCGAACCACAAAAACCAGGTGACCCGTTTGAAGTTTCAGACGCAGATACTATGTTGGAGTACATCAACCCTCAGGCAACTAAGCCTAAATCAGTGGTGGTATTCTCACGCCATGGTTGTCCTTTCTGCATCAAAGCAAAAGGCATGCTACGTGAAGCAGGTATGAAATTTGACGAAGTATTTGTATACGACCAGATTTCATTAATGGGTCTTCGTGCGGTTTCAGGTCGTGAGACTGTGCCTCAGGTATTTATTGATGGTCAGCACATCGGTGGTTCTGAAGACTTAGAAGAATATTTGAAGTAATATTCACAGATACCCTCTGTAAAAGGCCAGAGATATCTGGCCTTTTTTGTACCTAAAAATTAGGAGAGAACAATGAGTTACGATTACGACATGATTGCCATTGGCGCGGGAAGCGGTGGTTTTTCAGTGGTTGAACGAGCTGCTGAGCACGGTAAAAAATGTGCAGTGGTTGAACAGAAAAAATTGGGTGGCACCTGTGTCAATATTGGCTGTGTTCCAAAGAAGGTCATGTGGTTTGGCGCGCATATCGCAGAAGCGATTCGTGATGCAGGCGATTATGGATTTGATGTTGAGAAAAAGGGCTTCGACTGGGGGCACCTAGTCAAGCAACGCGAAGGCTACATTCGAAACATTACGAACTGGTTTGATGGCTATGCGGAAGATCAGGGCATTGATGTATTGCGTGGCACAGGTAAATTTGTCGATGAACACACCGTTGAAGTGGCAGGTAAACAATACACTGCTGAAACGATTGTGATTGCGCCCGGTGGCGTACCGCGCATTCCAAATGATGTTGAAGGCTCTGAATTAGGTATGACATCCGACGGCTTCTTCGCTTTGAAAGAGCAACCGCACAATGTTGCCGTTATTGGCAGTGGTTATATTGCTGTTGAATTGGGCGGTGTGTTCAATGCTCTAGGCTCTAAAGTCACTATGATTGGTCAAGGTACGGAATTTCTACGCAGTTTTGACGATATGATTCGTGAAACGCTGACCAATGCCATGGAAGAAGATGGCATCGAGCATGTCACACAATTTGGCACAAAGCGTCTATACAAAGATGATTACGGGCACATTATGATTGAAGCAGAAGATGGTCGTACGATTGGTGGTTTTGATGCCGTCGTTTGGGCGGTTGGTCGTGTGCCATTAACAGAGCCGATGAATTTAGAAGCAGTAGGTATTGAAACTAACGGCTATGGCTGTATTGATGTTGATGAAAAACATCATACAGGAAAAGCCAACATCTACGCGATTGGTGATGTAACAGGCCAACCTCAATTAACGCCTGTTGCCATCCGCGCGGGTCGTTTCCTAGCGGAGCGTTTGTATAACGGCAAAGACGAAGATCCCAACTTCATTTTGGATTTGTCTCAGATTCCAACGGTTGTGTTTTCCCATCCGGTGGTCGGCACCTGTGGTTTGGCCGAGCACCAAGCGGTGTCAAAATACGGCGAAGAGAATGTGAAAGTCTATACAAGCAAATTCACGCCGATGCGCTTTGCATTCACAGAGCATAAATCACCGACAGCGATGAAGCTGGTTTGTGCGGGAGACGATCAGAAAGTCGTTGGCTTGCACATGGTTGGCGAAGGCGCGGATGAAATGTTGCAAGGTTTTGCCGTGGCGATGAAAATGGGTGCGACCAAAGCTGATTTTGACGCAACGATTGCCATCCACCCATCTTCAGCAGAAGAGTTTGTGACAATGCGTTAATTCGCAGAGTCCGATACACTCAATTGGTCCGAGTTCATTTCAATGAATTTCGGGCCGATGCCTTTCACATTTTTCATTTCTTCCAGGCTTTTAAAGCCGTTATTCATTTCTCGATACGCCACAATGGCTTCTGCTTTCGATTGGCCAATGCCTTTCAGTTGTGTGAATTCTTCAACCGTTGCTGTATTGATATTGATGGATTGAGCAAAACTCAGACTTGAAGCGATTAACCCCAACGCTAAAACAAGATAACGAAACATCATTGACTCCTTTAATAACACGATGTGTTATCAATATAAGTCAATAAAAATAAAATATCAATAAATATTTAGATTTGCTAACTGTTTTTCAATTCGTCTCGTGCGTAGTTAAGCAAGTCAGTGGCATTGTTTAAATCCATATCGCTAAAGGTTGTTTGACTCGGGTACAACACCGCAGCACATCTTTGTTTGCAAAGGCCTAAACACTGAGCTGCAGAAACACGCAGGCCTTCCTCTACAAGACCTTCTTCTTTTGCCATCGCCTTCACCTTTTTTTTGAGTTGTTCACCTTGGCCTGAGTGGCAGGTTTTGCAAATAATAAGATGCGCTTTGTAGGGCGTAGAAGGTTCAATTTTCATGTGGAATTCCTTTTAAGTTGGTTTAATTATAAGCAGTCATTCCGTTAAAATGAAAAGATAAATAACACAAGGAGAATGAGCTATGCCAATGGGTTTAATGGATTTCGTACAAGACGCAAAAACACGCATCAATGAAGTTGACGTGGATGGCGGCCTGAAAATGATTATGGAAGGGTGTAAGGTTTTGGACGTTCGCG
>JAAZVR010000064.1 GCA_018623305.1 Thiotrichales bacterium
ATTAGATCGATTTGGTAAGGACAAGGACAAGGCAATCTTGTTTTATTGTCAGTCGGGTGCTCGCTCGGGTCGAGCTTGTGCGGCGCTCAAGGCTGAAGGATATACCAATTTGTTTAATCTTGGGGGCGGGATCATGGCTTGGAAAGCAGCGAATATGCCAGTAAACAAAAAAGGCGATGCCAAAAAAAAGAAAGGTAAGAAAAATGGCTAAGGTGGTCATTTATTGTACGATTACCTGTCCATATTGCACGATGGCGAAGCGCTTGCTTGATTCTAAAGGGGTCGATTACCAAGTTATTGATGTCGGTGCGGATGCTTCGAAATGGAGTGAGATGTCCCAGTTAACCGGGGGCAATACGGTGCCGCAGATTGTTATCAATGATCAGCCAGTGGGTGGTTGCGACGATTTGTACGAATTGGAAAATAAAAAAGAATTAGATCAGCTTTTGGAGGCCTGAAATGTCAGAAGATAACCGCGCATTTTCAATGCAAAAAATTTATGTTAAAGATATGTCGTTTGAATCGCCGCGTTCGCCTGAAATCTTCACGCAAGATTTTCAGCCGCAGTTGAATGTGGACTTAAATACGGAAGTGAATAAGCTGGGCGATGAGATTTTTGAAATCGTGTTGCATGTGACGGCGACGGTTCAGCATGAAGATCAGGCGGCGTTCTTAATTGAAGTTCAGCAAGCGGGCATTTTCTCGATTAACGGTTTTCCTGAAGAAGAAATGGGGCCTTTGTTGGGCGCTTATTGTCCGACAATTTTGTTCCCGTATGCGCGTGAAACTGTGTCGGACATTGTTTCTCGTGGTGGTTTCCCGCAATTGTTGTTGGAGCCGGTGAATTTTGACATGTTGTATGCTCAGCAGGTTGAGCGTCAGCAAGCATCTGAACAGTAATTTTTACTATGCAAGTTGCCGTTTTTGGTGCAGGTGCGTGGGGTTCTGCGCTCGCTCAAATTCTTGCGACGAACGGCCACAATGTTCGATTGTGGTCGCATTCTTCGGCTCAGGTCGAATCCATTCTTGCCAGTCAGCAAGTCAGTTACTTACCCAACATTGATTTATCGCCTTTGATTGTGGCGACTGATTCGATTGCAACAGCAATGGATGGTGTTGATGCGATGTTGGTGGCTGTACCCAGTCATGCTTTTCGTGAAACGTTGTCTAAAATCAAACCTTTTTATCAGCAGCAGCCTGTCGCTTGGGCGACTAAAGGCTTCGAGCAAGGCTCCTATAAATTGTTGCATCAGGTTGTTTTGGAAGAGTTGGGTGAGGATGGCGTTGTGATTAGTGGGCCGACGTTTGCAACGGAGGTGGCGCGATTGATGCCGACGGCTGTTGTCGCAGCGGGCTCGCCAGAGCAGTCAGAGGTATGGGTTCGGTTGATGAATTCCAAGGCCTTTCGAGTGTATACCAATGATGATATTGCGGGTGTTGAGTTGGGCGGTGCGTTGAAAAACGTCATTGCGATTGCAGCGGGCATCAGTGATGGTTTAGGTTTTGGTGCCAATGCGCGTGCGGCATTGGTTACTCGTGGTTTGGCGGAGATGGCTCGCTTGGCGGTGGTTTTGGGCGGCAAGCCTGAAACTATGATGGGCTTGGCGGGTATGGGTGATCTGGTATTGACTTGTACGGATAATCAGTCGCGCAATCGCCGCTTCGGTCTGGCTTTGGCGGAAGGCGGTTCGGTTGAGGAAGTTGTGGCTGAAATCGGTCAGGTTGTGGAAGGCGCTAAGGCTGCGAGTTTGGCTTTGGAGTTGGCGCGAGAGAATGGTGTTGATATGCCTATCGTTGAGCAAGTTGCTCGAGTCTTATCCGATGAAATCAAGCCCCACCAAGCAGTGGTGGAGTTGATGTCGCGCGAGCCAGGTTCGGAGTAATTAAATATCGACTGAGCCGTCAAATCCGTTTTGTCGCCAAGCTTCGTAGGTCAGAATCGATACTGTGTTGGCTAGGTTCAGACTGCGATTGTCAGGCATCATTGGTAATTTCAATGTTTGCTCGAGCGGTAAAGAATCTAAAAACTCTTGCGGTAGGCCTCGAGTTTCGGGGCCAAAGACAAACGCATCACCTGGTTTGAGTTTGGCGTCGCTGTAACGTGTTTTACTGCGGGTTGAAAGGGCGAAAATTCGAGTTGGATCGAATTGTTTTAAGCACTCTTCAATTGAGTCGTACTCTTTCAAATTAACAAACTCGTGGTAATCGAGGCCTGCACGGCGTAATTTCTTTTCTTCCATCGAAAATCCCAATGGATGAATTAAATGAAGCTGTGCACCTGCGTTTGCGCATAAACGAATTATTGCGCCCGTGTTCGCAGGGATTTCGGGTTGGTATAAAATAACATGAAACATGAACGGGATTATAAGGGACATCTTGTGGATTTGTCGGTTGAAATTGCAGGCCTTAAATTGGCTAAGCCGACTTGTATGCTTTCGGGTAATGCAGGTTTTGGAACGGAATATGAGCGTGTATCGGGTTTTTCGAATCGCGACGCGGGAGCGGTGTTTTTGAAAGGCACAACGCTGGAGGAGAAAGTCGGTAATGCGATGCATCGAGTTTGGGAAACACCAGCGGGGTTGTTGAATTCGATTGGGTTGCAAAACCCGGGTGCGCGTTATGTGGTTGATGAGTTATTGCCTCAGTTGGACTTTTCAGAGACGAACTTTATTGCGAATGTATCGGGTGGGTCTTTGGATGAATACGCGGAAGTGACGCGTATCTTTGATGATTCGCCTGTGGCGGCGATTGAGGTGAATATCTCATGCCCAAATGTTAAAAAAGGTGGCGCGGCGTTTGGTAATGATCCTGCGATGTCGGCTCAGGTGGTTGAGGCCTGCCGCAATGCGACGAAAAAACCTTTGATTATTAAAATGTCGCCGAACCAGACGGATATTGCAGCCAATGCTAAAGGCTGTGTTGAAGCGGGTGCGGATGCGATTTCAGCGGTGAATACGATGATGGGGATGAGTATCGATATTCATGCGCAACGTCCGTTTTTGGGAAACAATCAAGGTGGTTTGTCAGGTCCAGCAATTAAGCCGATGGCACTTTTGAAAGTCCATCAAATTTACCAAGCGATAAAATCGTATAATGTCCCGATTATTGGCCAGGGCGGAATCAGTTGCGCAGAAGATGCGATTGAATTTTTGCTGGCGGGCGCGAGCGCGGTCGGTGTCGGCACGGCCTTGGCAAAAGACCCTTTGATTGTGAAGCGTATCAATCAGGGCATTGAAAAATACATGAAACAACATAACGTGCAAGCGGTGTCTGAATTGACGGGGCGTTTGCAGTTAAATAATCAAACTGGGTGTTAAGGGAAACTATTGTGTTACCAGTCGAAGAACAACTGAAATTAATTGAACGCGGAACGGATGAAGTCTTGGTTCGCGATGAACTTATTAAGAAATTAGAAAAAGCGGTTGAAACGGGTAAGCCGTTAAAAATCAAAGCAGGTTTTGATCCGACAGCGCCAGATTTGCATTTGGGGCATACGGTGTTGATTAATAAGTTGCGTCAGTTCCAAGATTTAGGGCATGAGGTTTTGTTCTTGATTGGTGATTTCACAGGCATGATCGGCGATCCTACAGGTAAGAACGTCACGCGTAAGCCATTGACTCGTGAAGATGTGGTTGAAAATGCGAAATCGTATGAAGAGCAGGTGTTCAAGATTCTAGATCCTGCCAAAACAACGGTGATGTTCAACTCGCATTGGATGGGTGAGATGAGCGCGGCGGATTTGATTAAGTTGGCTTCTCGTCAGACAGTTGCGCGTATGTTGGAACGCGATGATTTTGATAAGCGTTACAAAGGCAATCAGCCGATTGCGATTCATGAATTTATTTATCCGTTGATTCAAGGTTGGGATTCCGTTGAGATGAAGGCCGATGTTGAGTTGGGAGGTACCGACCAGAAGTTTAACTTGTTAATGGGGCGAGAGCTTCAGAAGCAGGAAAGCATGGCTCAGCAAACGATTATTACGATGCCAATTTTGGAAGGCCTTGACGGTGTTCAGAAGATGTCGAAGTCTTTGAATAACTATATTGGTGTTTCGGATGTGCCGAATGAGATGTTTGGTAAGGTGATGTCGATCAGTGATGATTTGATGTGGCGTTATTATGAATTGCTGAGCTTCAAGCCGATGGATGAAATTAAGGCCTTAAAAGCTGAGATTGATGCGGGTGCGAACCCTCGTGATACAAAAGTTGCCTTGGCGATGGAATTGGTTGAGCGTTTTCATGGTGAAGGCGAAGGACAGAAGGCTTACGAGGGTTTTGTAAATCAGTTTAAGAAGAATGCGATTCCTGATGATATTCCTGAAGTGACTTTGGCTGGGCCAATTGCATTGCCGAATTTGCTAAAAGATGCGGGCTTGTGTGCTTCGACTTCAGATGCACGTCGTATGATTAAAGACGGTGCGGTCAAGTTTGAGGGTGAACGATTGCAAGCGATGGATGATATTCCGAGTGGTCAGAATGGGGTTTACCAAGTGGGTAAACGAAAATTCGCCAAGGTGACCATCGAATAGGCAATAAAAAAGCCCTCAGATGAGGGCTTTATGATTTGGTGGGTCCAGAGCGATTCGAACGCTCGACCAACGGATTAAAAGTCCGGTGCTCTACCAGCTGAGCTATGGACCCAAAGCAGGTGCGTATTATAGGAATCCGCGACTGCGATGCAAGTGTTTTACAGAATTTATATACAATTTTTTGGAGTTTTTTACGATGACAGCTTTGGTTGGAGTGATTATGGGGTCAAAATCTGATTGGCCTACAATGCAGCATGCCGTTGAAATGCTAGAAACATTTAATGTGCCTTATGAGGTTAAAGTGGTTTCAGCGCACCGCACACCTGATTTGATGTTTGAGTATGCAGAAACAGCAGAGACGCGTGGTTTGAAGGTCATTATTGCAGGCGCGGGTGGTGCCGCTCATTTGCCGGGTATGGTAGCTGCGAAGACTGTTGTGCCAGTTTTGGGTGTGCCGGTTAAGTCGCGTGCGTTGAGTGGTCAGGATTCTTTGTTATCAATTGTGCAGATGCCAGGTGGTGTGCCGGTCGGTACTTTGGCGATTGGTGATGCAGGTGCGAAAAATGCGGGTATTTTGGCGTCACAAATCGTGGGTAATGAATTGCCAGAGGTGCGTGCTGCGGTGAATGAATTCCGTACAACACAGACGGAAACGGTATTGGCCAACCCTGATCCGCGCGAGGAGTAATTAACGATGACGCCAGTTAGTAAGAATATCGGTGTGTTGGGTGCAGGTCAGCTGGGTCGAATGATGGCGATCGCCGGCTATCCATTGGGGCAGAAATTTGGCTTCGTGGGGAATTCCCATGAGGAGCCTTCGGCAATGCTGGGTCACATTTACACCGATGCAGATTCTGTGGCGTCATTGTTGGATTTTGCCGATGTGATTACTTATGAAAGTGAGAATACATCTGTTGAATTGATTGAAGAGATTTCTAAAACGACACCCGTTTATCCTAGTGTGAAGTCTTTATATTATTCTCAGCATCGTGGTCGCGAGAAAACACTCTTTAATGAATTGGGTATAGCGACAGCTCCTTTTAAGGTGGTTAGCTCAGAGTCTGAATTGGTTGAAGCGGTTGAGCAGGTTGGATTGCCCGCTGTTTTAAAAACCACAACTGAAGGGTATGACGGAAAAGGTCAGTTTGTGATTCGTAAGTCTGAGGAGATTGAGAGAGCTTGGGCTGCTATGGATGGTGCTGAAGCGATCCTGGAAGGTTGGGTGTCGTTTAACCGAGAGCTTTCTTTAGTGGCAGTTCGTGCGATTGATGGGGAAACCGTGTTTTACCCACTTGTTGAAAATCACCATGTAGATGGCATTTTGCGCACGACTTATGCACCTGCGCTAGGTTTGTCAGCCGAGTTGCAAGCTGAAGCAGAATCTATGGTGCAAGTTGTAATGGATAAGCTGGAGCACGTTGGGGTTCTGGCGGTTGAATTATTTGAGACAGATCAAGGTTTGGTCGTTAATGAAATGGCGCCTCGAGTACATAACTCTGGTCATTGGACTCAGATGGGTGCGAGAACATGTCAGTTTGAAAATCACGTGCGAGCGATTTGTGGTTTGCCATTGGGTTCAACTGAAATGATTGCGCCTGTTTCGGCAATGATTAATTTGATTGGTGATGTAGGTGATGTCGTTTCTGTGTTAAAAGATTCGGATGCAGAGTTGCATTTATATGATAAATCAGCACGTGTAGGCCGTAAGTTAGGGCATATAAATATTGTTGCTGATGGCGAAGTTGAGCTAAAACAAAGGCTTACGTCTTTGTCTGAATTTGTCGAGATTTATTTTTAACTTTTTTACAAAAAGGAGTTGCGTTTAGTTTTGATGTGCCTATAATACGCATTCTCTCGAGGGGGCAGCGGTTAAGCGGCCTGGTTCGGGAGCGGATCTTTAACATCGTTGGATAGCCAAAATAAGTGTGTGGGCGCTTGCGAGAGTG
>JAAZVR010000065.1 GCA_018623305.1 Thiotrichales bacterium
GAAGTGTCAACAAGTCGACCTCAGGAGGCATTTTTGCAATCGACATCGCTTGCGAAAAATCGATTTTCCGGGGCATTTCTTCTGCCCAGGCCGCTCCCGGAAGAACCAAAGAGACGGCCAAAATAGACGCTTTAAGTTTCATCATTTCGATCTCTGAGTACGTTTGTAACGATTGTACGACATTTCTTTATATGCGCCCGAAATTGCAAAATCAGCTAATTGCTTAAACTCTTCTTGAGTTCTCACAGGACCGGTATAACGAACGATACGATTACCATCTAAATCAAAGAAAGCAGTCACTGGAGTTGCACGGACACGGTGCTCTTTTTCAGCAAACTCTTTTTCTTTCATCATTTCGCCTTTGAAATTCACGATCTCGATGTCGCCTTCAATATCCACTTGATACATCAGAAAATGCTTCTTCATGTAATCTTGTAAATCAGGCTGATTCAAGATGGTTTTTTTCATTCGATCACAGAAAGGGCATTCATCCATCACGAAAAACACCATCACACCAGTTTTCCCCTCATCAACGGCCAATTCAAGCTCCTCAGTAAAGTCTCCCATACTTTGGCTGAACAAATGCGTCATAGGATCGCGACCGTCCGCGTGAACTAGGCTCGCACTTAAAAACAAACTCAGCGCTAGATACCATTTTTTCATCTTTCACCTCCTACAGCGAATGATTTACTGACTGTTTTTCTCGATAAAATTAGACAACATCTGCGCATCCACCTCACCGGTATGGAACGCCATGCCGTTTCCATTCGGGTCTAAAACAACCGTCGTTGGCAAGCCACGAATCGGACCAAAAGGCGTCATACCACGGCGAGTCGGCTGCTCAGGCACTATCGGATAATCAATCATCTGACTCTCAACAAACTCTTTCAACGTCGTTTGATCGATTTGTTCGTAATTAATCCCAATGACAAAAGCATCCTTATCTTTGCGAGCATCATGAAAACTGACCAACTCAGGCAGTTCTTTCAAACACGGCGGACACCAAGTTGCCCAGTAATTAATAACCACCCACTTACCTTTTAAATCACTGATTTTAATAGTCTCGCCCTCAAGTGTTTTGTATTTAAGCGCACTGAACTCGCCTGCCCAACTCAATTGAGACATCACCAGAAGACAAAGCCCTAAAAGTGTTTTTACCATGTTTTTACTCATATATTCACGTTACAATCAACTGTGATTTTAGCCGATGAATTTACTAAGGTATAGAGATGATTAACATTCTTGTGGTGTATTTCAGTGAACATGGAAAGACCCGACAATTAGCGCATTGGATTGCTGAGGGTGTGGAACGTATTGAAGGAGCTCAAGCCAACGTAAGAGCGCTTCCAAAAGTCTCAGCAGTGAGCGAACAAGTCGAGCCAGAGATTCCCGAACAAGGCGCTATATACGCAACTCAACAAGAGCTTGCTGAATGCGACGGTTTAGCACTCGGTAGCCCAACTTACTTTGGCAATATGGCAGCACCGGTTAAGTACTTTCTCGACCAATCAGCAGGCGCCTGGGTGCAAGGGCAATTGGCCAATAAACCCGCCTGTGTTTTCACATCAACATCCAGCATGCATGGCGGTCACGAATCCACCCTGTTAAGCATGATGATTCCGCTGATGCACCACGGCATGCTGATGCTCGGCTTACCCTATTCAAACGCATCTCTAAACACCACCCAACAAGGCGGAACACCTTATGGTGCAGGCCATATCACAGGTCCAAATCATGACAACCCAATCAACGAAGACGAAAAATCACTCGCCATCGCTCTAGGTGAACGTTTGGCCAAAACCGCAAAGAAACTCAAATGACAGAAATACACACAATCAACCCCAAATGGGCAAGGCTTTCGTTGATTCCTTGGATTGGATTAATGATTTGGCAATTGCTATGGTCGCTCAGCCTAAATCCCTCGACTCAATTAGCGCCTGAATTTGATGCCCTAATGAGCGTATTCTGGTTGGCTTTACCGCTTTACTGGATGTGGATGAAAGGCCAAGCGGCGTTTTTCACCGCTTCATTGATTAATCTGGGCTACAGTTTTCATGCGCTGACGCTGATTGCCGAGGGGAATATTCCACTGTATCTTCCAGTTATTGAACTCGCTCTAAGTTTGGCTTTTTATGTATTGGCATTCATTTATTTGAGACAAATCGCTAAATGGGCCAAAGCTCAATCTTTGAAAAACGACTGAACAAAAGGTTTTGTCAGCTTGTTTCGCTTATGCGCTAAGCTGGCATGATCTAAGGCCTCAAAAACCTCAAATACATCTCGCTCATGCTGATGCGCCATTTCAACAATCAACGCAGCAACGCCCTTAGACAATTCAATTCGATAAGCCATCGCACGTTTCTCAATAGCTTCTGCAAGCCCTTCATCATTTAAGGCCTGCAATTCGTAAACCCCATTCCAAGTCAAACGAGATTGCAAATCCGGCAGACTCATCGGCAAGGCCTGCAAAGAAGATTCGCACGCAAAAATCAAACGACACTCTGCATATAAACAGCGATTGTACAAATGAAATAAGGCCTCTTCCCAATCGGATTGTCCACAAATCACATCCAAATCATCGATGCACACTAAATCCAAAGTTTCCAAACCGACTAAAACACCTGGGGATTGATGCTTAAACTCATCCAAAGAAAAATACAGCGCTTTGCCATTTCGTTCGAATACAGCTTGACAGCAGGCTTGTAACAAATGAGATTTACCCGCCCCTTCAGGGCCGTAAACTGTCAAACTATGACGCTCTCGACCATCCAACAACGCATAGAGTTGATGCATCAAAGCGCCGTTATCGCCAGGCACCCATGTGGCTAATGTTGCGGTTTGCGATAATGCAATCGCAAGAGGATATTGTTCAGACATGAATTAATTTGGATTCCAAGCAAAAATTAAACGCTGCGCCAGCGGTTGATCCGGATTTTCCCACACAAGCCCAGACTCAGACAACTGTTGTCGAATCCAAGCAAAGCGCGACCCTCGAACTGTCAGCGTCAAATGAACGGAAACTGGTGAAATATGGCGAATATCCGTACTCACCCACCAAGGGTTGGATTCTAAAGTTGCAATCACGGATTGATACGCATCCCACGACTGAATCTGAGTCAATTCAAGATTCAGCACAGTTTCTGTCGAAGCTTGTTTCTGAGCGTTTTGGTACAAAAATCCACCAAACTCTGCCCAATCAGTCCCTGCCCAAACCACTTCATACTCTCGATAGACTGTTAATCGCCAATTCTCATTCGCACCCTC
Organism: Thiotrichales bacterium; assembly: GCA_018623305.1. Taxonomy (GTDB): domain Bacteria; phylum Pseudomonadota; class Gammaproteobacteria; order JAAZVR01; family JAAZVR01; genus JAAZVR01. The sequence continues at coordinate 3,265 of JAAZVR010000065.1, forward strand.
GGCAATCACTACATAATCCGTGGAGTACTTCTGCGCCTGCTGAATGATGGGCTGAGTTTCACCCGCCCAAATTAAAGCCTCTCTAGCAAGTTGCTGTTCTTTTAAATCCAGCATGGGCGACATAAGCTCGATTCCTAGCTCATTGCGTAATTTAGGCAATTCACTTGATTCAATGGCCGTCCAAGGTTGAAAACGTCTTTTTGACTCATCCATCGCCCACACTAAAACTGAAGGGCGAGGTTTTGGCCAAACAAACATCGATTGAGATTCAATCAATGCCTGAACTTTAGAGGAATCAAACTGGTAATCAACGCTCGGCGGTTGAGTGGAATAATCAATGGCATGAGACGATACATAGCCCACCGATGCATTCAGCTCAAATTGCATATCCACCGTTTCTAGCCAATCTTTTTGCGCCGTCAAATCAACCAACAAACGATGCAACGCAATTCGCACACTCTCCTGGCTCATCGCAGGAAACGGCTCGCTTGAAACACGCATTTGTGTTTGCTCTGGCTTCAGAGTCATCGCCCAAAGATTGGGAGAGAGCAACAACAAACACAAAAACCACGCTTTCAACACGGCAATTTCCTTACGTAAAACGATAAATTCCAGTAAAATTGTACGATATTAAAAATTGAGTTCATAGGAATTTGCACGCATGTCAAACAACACATCATTGAGTTACAAAGACGCGGGCGTCGATATCGATGCTGGCACAGCTTTAGTTGAAGCAATCAAACCGGTTGCAAAAGCAACAAAACGACCTGAAGTTTTGGCCGGTCTTGGAGGCTTTGGCGCGTTGTTTGAAATTCCTTTAGATCGCTACAAAGAACCGGTTTTGGTTTCAGGTACAGACGGTGTCGGTACAAAACTACGTTTAGCTATTGATTCTAAAAACTACTCAGGCGTAGGCATTGATTTGGTTGCCATGTGTGTCAACGATTTGATCGTTCAAGGCGCAGAACCATTGTTCTTCCTTGATTACTACGCAACAGGCAAATTGGATGTCGAAGTCGCAGCAGAAGTCGTTAAAAGCATCGGCGAAGGCTGTTTGCAATCAGGCTGTTCTCTAATCGGTGGTGAAACCGCTGAAATGCCGGGCATGTACGAAGGCGACGATTTCGACCTAGCAGGATTCTGTGTGGGTATCGCTGAAAAATCTAAAGTCATCGACGGCACAAAAGTGAAAGCCGGCGATGTGCTTTTGGGTATGACATCATCTGGCCCTCACTCAAACGGTTATTCATTGATTCGTAAAGTATTGGAAGTGTCTAATGCTGATTTGAATCAGGACATCAACGGCGAAAAATTGATTGATGCTTTGATGGCGCCAACACGTATTTATGTTAAATCATTGTTGAAATTGATTGCAGAGCACCCTGTTCACGCAATTTCGCACATTACAGGCGGTGGTCTTCTTGAAAACTTGCCACGCGTAATGCCTGCCAACACGCAAGCGAATATTGCAGCAGATTCATGGGAAATGCCAGCAGTCTTTAACTGGTTGCAAGAAAACGGCAACATCGAAATGAATGAAATGTATCGCACATTCAACTGCGGTATCGGCATGGTCGTTGTGGTTCCAGCTGAAGCGGCAGACGCTGCAACGGCATTGTTGGAAGCAGAGGGTGAAACGGTTGTACGTCTAGGCACAATCGAGTCATCTGACTCTGAAACTCCTGAAGTATTCGTTAAATAAGCCTAACTTAAATGAATATTGTTGTTGTGATTTCAGGCAATGGCTCTAACTTGCAGGCCATCATCGATGCCCAGCAAGCAGGTCAGCTGAAATCCAACATTTCAGGGGTGGTGTCCAACCGCCCCAACGCCTTCGGCCTTGAACGCGCTCAAAAAGCCGGTATACCAACCTCAATCGTAGATCATACTGACTTCTCAGATCGTGAAAGCTTTGAGCAATCATACATTGAAGCGATTGATGCCTATCAACCCGACTGGGTGATTCTGGCAGGCTTCATGCGCATACTGACCCCACTTTTCGTGCGTCATTACAAAGGCCGAATGCTCAATATTCATCCTTCATTATTACCCAAATACCCAGGCTTACACACGCATCAATCAGCGATTGACGCAGGTGACTCTGAGCATGGAGCAAGCATTCATTTTGTAACTGAAGAATTAGACGATGGCCCTGCTTTTCTGCAAGGTGTTGTACCGATTCTTGAAAATGATACAGCTGAATCTTTAGCTCAACGCGTTCACCAAATCGAACACATCATTTACCCAGAAGCGATTCGCTGGTGTGAAGAAGGCCGCCTTCAGTGGCAAGAAACTCACTGCACCCTAGACAATCAGATTGTCGAACACCCACACATCATGACTTTGGATTAAGCGTTTGCACTTTCAGCGAATCATCGCTTGCAGGCCCGATTAAAAAACGCACCAAAATAAGATAAGCATCTAAATCAAACGCTGGCTCAGACTGCAATTGCTCGTACATTTCAGCTTCATCACGAACGACACCATAATAAACCCACTGATCCACCAAGTGCTTTACATCACCCTCAGTCACCAAGACAGGACCTTTCCAAGGCCAAACTTGAGACTTCAACTCAGACAAAGCCACATGCAGTCTGAGGTTATAAAGCTCAACGGTCTCTTTTCCACAACACGCGCCTTTACAATGCTTAAGCTGATGAGCGAAACACGGGCCCGATTTACGTTTTTCTAAACCCGTCAAACGATGACATAGATTATGTTTTTTAACCGAATTCTCTAGCCAGCCTTGCGCTTGTTTTAGGGAACGAAACAAACCATAACGCTGATCAGAAGGCCTTTCATTCGCGCCCACAGCTTTAATTTCACACTGCAAATAACCAACATCATCTGGAGTCAGAACAATTTGGTAAAGTTTAGTGACCTTGCGCAACTTGCGATTATATCGAGGCCTCAAACGCTTAATTTCCGCACTCTCAAGCAATTGAGCACCAAAATCACTGGGCGTTTCCTTGAAATCAATATGGCGAATCAACCCACTCATTTCCAAGTCCTTCGCCACCACATGATCTTGAGTAAAGTGACTCATCACTCGAGTTCTGAGGTTGACCGACTTGCCCACATACAACAAGGCCCCTTTTTCATCGTAAAAATAATA
>JAAZVR010000066.1 GCA_018623305.1 Thiotrichales bacterium
CAAAAAAGCCACAGAAGAGCCTTTGCCATTAGTTCCAGCCACGGTAATAACCGTCGCTGAAGGTTGAGTTAGATTGAGCCGTTCCGCTACTTCACGAATACGGTCCAAACCTAAATCAATTTCACTTGGATGCAATGCCAGCTGCCAATCCAGCCAGCTTTGTAAATCCTTATGCCGCATTCGATTTCATCAAAATCGACAAAATCGTAGCCAATTCATCGCGCATCTCGCCGCGGTGAATAATTTGGTCAATCGCGCCATGTTCTAACAAGAACTCTGAACGCTGAAAACCTTCTGGTAAGGTTTCACGAACCGTTTGCTCAATCACTCGAGGACCCGCAAAACCAATCAACGCATTCGGCTCAGCCACATTCAAATCACCCAACATTGCGAATGATGCCGAAACACCGCCCATTGTCGGATCAGTTAAAACAGAAATAAACGGCAAACCACGGTCGCTCATTCGCGCCAACACCGATGACGTTTTTGCCATCTGCATCAATGAAAAAAGCGCTTCTTGCATACGCGCGCCACCTGAAGCCGAGAAACAGACTAAAGGACAGCCTTTTTCCATTGCCACTTCCGCCGCACGACAAAATTTCTCACCCACAACTGACCCCATAGAGCCGCCCATGAATTTAAATTCAAACGCCACTGCAACAACAGGCAAACCCTTCAACGAACCGCTCATCGCCAATAAAGCATCGTTTTCACCCGTTGCTTTTTGAGAAGCGACCATACGATCTGCATATTTTTTGCTGTCTTTAAACTTAAGACGATCAACCGGCTTCATCGTCGCTGCAATTTCTTCACGCCCTTCGGCATCCAAGAAAATATCCAAACGACGACGCGCACCAATTCGCATATGGTGATCGCATTTAGGACATACATCGCTGTTGCGCTCAAGCTCTTCACGATACAACGTCGAGCCACATGACGGGCATTTTGTCCAAATACCTTCAGGCACCGAACGACGTCGCTCCCCACCCCATTGAACTTTAGATGGGATGATTTTTTCTAACCAACTCATTTCGATACCTCATTCATTGCTTGTTTCATCGCGGACAATAATTCAACAATCTCCGCTTTTGCTTGTTCAGGATTATCTTGGTTTTCAGCAATTTTATTAACCAGAACAGAACCCACGATAACAGCATCCGATGCTTTAGCAACCGTCGCGGCCGCCTCAGGCGTGCGAATACCAAACCCAACACCCACAGGCGTCGTTGCATATTCACGAATAACCGCCATTTTCTCGGCAACCATATCGGTGTTCAATTCACTCGAACCTGTCACACCTTTCAATGCAACCGAATACACAAAACCGCGCGCCATATTACAAATCTTTTGCATACGTACAGGCGTTGAAGTCGGAGCAATCAAATAAACCGGCGCCAAATTGTAACGATCCATAATTTCGTTAAATTCATGGCCTTCCTCTGGTGGCAAATCAACCGTCAACACACCATCGACACCCGCTTTCGATGCCAAATCAGCAAACACCTGATAACCCATAATTTCAACAGGATTTAAATATCCCATCAAAACAACTGGCGTTGAATCGTTCGTTTGACGAAATTCAGCAACCATATCAATCACATCGCGCAAACGCACATTATGTTCAAGCGCGCGCTCGCTGGCTTTCTGAATCACAGGACCATCCGCCATCGGGTCTGAGAAAGGTACGCCTAGTTCGATAATATCGGCACCCGCATCAACTAAAGCGTGCATCATTCCAACGGTAAAATCAGGGTTTGGATCGCCTGCCGTAATGAACGGAATCAACGCCGCTTTACCATCTGCTTTTAAGGCCTCAAACGTTGTATTAATTCGGTTCATCAAACTTCAACTCCATCAATCTGCGCAACGGTATGCACATCCTTATCACCACGACCAGAAAGATTCACAATAATCACTTCATCTTTTTTCATCGTAGGCGCCAGTTTTTTAACATAGGCCATTGCATGGCTTGTCTCCAATGCAGGCATGATGCCTTCAATTCGCGTCAATTCGTAGAACGCTTCTAAAGCCTCATCATCTGTAACAGCGACACAATTCATACGGCCCACATCTTTCAACCAAGAATGCTCAGGCCCAACACCTGGGTAATCCAGACCGGCTGAAACAGAATGCGTTTCAATGATCTGTCCGTTTTCATCTTCCATTAGGTAGGTACGATTACCATGCAAAACACCTGGCTTACCCATACATAATGGCGCTGCGTGTCGACCTGTTTCCAGTCCATCACCTGCCGCTTCAACACCGTAAATATTCACGGACTCATCATTTAAGAAATCATAGAACAAACCAATCGCATTTGAACCACCACCGATACACGCAACAATTGCTTCTGGCAACTTGCCTTCTTTTTCCAAACACTGCTGCTTCGCTTCTTCACCGATCACTTTTTGAAAATCTCGAACCAGAGCTGGATAAGGATGAGGCCCTGCAACGGTACCAATAACATAAAAAGTATCATCGACATTCGTGACCCAATCACGCATCGCTTCATTCAAGGCATCTTTCAGTGTTTTTGAACCTGACTCAACCGCAACAACTTCAGCGCCTAACAATTTCATTCGGTATACATTAATCGCCTGACGCGCAACGTCCACCGCGCCCATATAAACCACACATTTCAAGCCCAAACGCGCAGCAACTGTCGCTGTCGCCACACCGTGCTGGCCTGCACCCGTCTCAGCAATAATGCGCGTTTTACCCATGCGCTTTGCCAACAACATCTGACCAATCGTGTTGTTAATTTTATGCGCGCCGGTGTGGTTTAAATCTTCACGCTTCAAGTAAATCTTTGCACCACCGTAAGCTTCAGTAAGTTCTTTAGCAAAATACAACCCAGACGGTCGACCAACAAACTCAGTCAAATACTCTTGAAGCTCAGCATTAAATTCAGGATCGTCTTTATATTGCTCATACGCTTGCGAAAGTTCATCCAACGGCGCCATCAATGTCTCAGAGGCAAAAATACCGCCGTGAATCCCAAAGTGCCCTCGGGCATCTGGCATGCTTTTGTAATCCATAGTTCCTACCACTGTATTTGATTCTTTAAAAGTTCCGCAACATACTTGCGATTTTCGTCATTCAACTGACTGTTCATTGCAACAAATTCAGAGATACGTGGCACTTCATCCAACCACTCTTTCGCCAGCGACCAATTCACAAAACACAATAAAAACTTGGCCATCAATTTGCTTTTTGCTGACCCGCCTCGATTGTTAATTGTGCGAAATCCCTGCTCACGAACCACAACATCGTCTCGCGTTTTAAGGCCTTCATCAGGCAATAAAAACAAGTCGGTCAAGTTGTGGTTTTTCACCAACCATTCAAAACATTCCAAAAAAGTTTCTTCTTTAACTTCTCTTGGAATAACCGCATCTCTCAATGCTCGAATTTGTTCAATTTCCATAATTTCTTCTAAAAATGCTGATAGCCCTTGGCGGAGATTTTATCACCGTCCAAAGTCATTCCCAAGGCTTCTGTTATTTTACCAATACGAACGATTGACGTATTCAAAGCCTTTGATAAGGCCTCAATGTCTGTTCGTTTGATTTGCGATGCAGTAAAACACAATTCGTAATCATCACCCGATGTCAGTGCGTATTTAAGGCCTTCATTTTGAGCCTTCACCACCTCAGAAAGTGGAATCGTTGCAGAGTTCAAATCCGCACCGCACTTTGAGGCCTCCAAAATATGCCCCAAATCAGCCAAAAGCCCATCTGAGACATCAATACACGCATTGGCAAGCGATTTAAGCGCAACACCCAACTCACAGCGAGGAGTTGGACGATCTAATCGGGATTTCATTTGCTTTGCAGCGACAGAATCAAGCTTAATTTGCTCAAAAACACACGCCAAACCCAATCCTGCATCACCTAAAGTACCCGTGACATAAATATCATCACCGACTTGAGCCGAACTCCGCAACAGCGGATTTGAATCCAGCAAACCGTGCGCCGTCACTGTAATCGTTAGCGCACCCCGAGTCGTATCTCCACCAACCAACGCCACCGAATAACGCTGGCAGATTTCATGCAAACCTCGGCTAAATTCCGACAACCATGACTCATCTTCGCTTGGCAACGTCAACGCCAGACTAATCCAGCGCGGCGTCGCGCCCATCGCCGCCAAATCACTTAGATTGACAGCAACAGCCTTCCAGGCAATATCTGCAGGTGCAGTTGACTCTGGAAAATGAACACCTTCAACCATCGTATCGGTGACAACAACCAATCGCTGTCCAGCACAATCCAAAACCGCTCCGTCATCGCCAACACCGACAGACACATCCTCAGCTTGATCGAGCTGCGAAAAATATCGCTCAATCAAACCAAACTCAGACATTATTTTTCTGCCGATTTCTCAGCTGAACGTAACTCGTCCGTCAATTTATCAAGCGTTGCATTCACAAATTTATGCGACTGCTCAGCACCGAAGACTTTCGCCAATTCGATCGCCTCATTCAAAATCACTCGATAAGGCACTTCAATTGAATATTTCAACTCGTAAATCGCCAAGCGCAAAATCGCACGTTCAACAGGATCCAATTTTTCAACTGCACGATCTGCAACCGTTGCAATCAAAGCATCGGCTTCATCTGACTTTTCAAAAGCGCCGCGCAACAAAGATGAAAATAACTCCGTATTCGCGCCTTTCATGCGCTCTTCATCTGCCATAAACTGAGCACGCACATTCGTTATAACCTCACCGGTCATATCATTTTGATACAAGGCCTGAACAGCACAACGACGAGCGATATGACGAGGGGAAATTTTATTCTTCTCTGCCATTAACTTACGCGTCCAACGCTTTCAATACGTTAACCATTTCAACCACAGACATCGCAGCTTCATGGCCTTTATTACCCGCTTTTGTTCCCGCACGCTCAATCGCTTGCTCGATCGTATCAACCGTCAAAACACCGAACGCCACTGGCAAACCGTATTCCATCATAACTTGCGCCATGCCTTTCGTACATTCGCCCGCAACGTACTCGAAATGCGGTGTACCGCCACGAATCACAGCGCCCAATGCGATGATCGCATCGTACTTACCTGACTCAGCCAGCTTTTTAACCGCCAAAGGAATTTCGAACGCGCCTGGCACTTTCACCAACGTCAAATCCGACTCATCCGCACCGTGACGAACTAAAGCGTCTTTAGCACCGTCCACCAAACTTGAAACAACAAACTCGTTCCAACGACCTTCGACCAAGGCGATTTTCATGCCTGATGCTGTAAATTGACCTTCAACTACGTTCATTTTATTCTTCCCTGTTTTAATTAATTCTTATCCACGAATTCGCAAATTTCTAAGTCGAATCCTGTAATCGTGCCTAACTTGCTCGGCGAACCTAATACACGCATACGTGTCACGCCCAAGTCCGTCAAAATCTGCGCACCTTTACCGTAAGTCTTTTCATCATCGATGCGTTTTGTCTGCGTATTCACGCCTTGATCTTTCAACTGCATCTCCGCGACTTTCGACAAGTCCGCGTTTTGTGAGTTTTCATGGCCTAAAACGACAATCACACCCGAACCTTCTTCGGCAATTCTTTGCATCGCTTTTCGCAACGGCCAACCTGATTCATCGCGCGTCGAACCAAACACATCACCAAACGTATCCATAATATGCACACGCACCAAAGCCGGTTCAGTTTTCGACACTTCGCCATACGTCATTGCGTAATGCGCTGTCTTGCTGATCGCATCTTCGTAAGCATACAAACGAAAATCGCCTAACTCAGTTGGCAAAGCACACTCAGATACACGATCAACCGTTTTTTCATTTTCCAAACGGTAGCGAATCAAATCCGCGACGGTTCCCAATTTCAAGCCATGCTCTTTAGCAAACACTTCCAAATCTGGGCGACGCGCCATAGTGCCATCTTCATTCATAATTTCAACAATAACCGACGCTGGTTCTAAGCCCGCCAAACGCGACATATCACAACCCGCTTCAGTGTGACCCGCGCGCGTTAAAACGCCGCCATCTCGCGCCATCAATGGAAATATGTGACCCGGCTGAACCAAATCTTCTGCACGCGCATCCGCAGCCACCGCTGCCTGAATCGTTTTCGCACGATCCGCCGCTGAAATACCTGTCGTAACGCCTTCCGCCGCTTCAATTGAAACCGTAAAGTTGGTTGAGAATTGCTCATCATTATTATGCACCATCAACGGCAAACGCAATCGTTTACAACGCTCTTTAGATAACGTCAAACACACCAACCCACGACCATAACGCGCCATAAAGTTAATCGCCTCAGGCGTCACCGCAGAGGCAGGCATCATCAAATCGCCTTCATTTTCTCGGTCTTCA
>JAAZVR010000067.1 GCA_018623305.1 Thiotrichales bacterium
AATTCCAAATCATTCGATTCAACTTTAAACAGTCGTGATTGAGCCACAATTTCTGAATGATGAATTTGCGGTTTGCTCGGCTGAGTCATACACTACGTCCTCAATAATTTAGATTAAGTATAACGAAGTTTCTCCAAATGAACACACAACTGCCTTGGCATAAAATCGACACCGTCTTACTCGACATGGATGGCACCCTGCTGGATTTGCATTTTGATGCACAATTTTGGCTGCGCCATTTACCTCAACGCTACAGCGAACACCATCAAACCACACTGGCTGAAGCCATTGATTACACGGTGAAAACCATCGATGCGCAAAAAGGCACCTTGAATTGGTATTGTTTGGATTATTGGACGCAGGAATTCGGTTTCAGTATGCGCGGTGCAAAAGAGGAAATTAAGCATTTAATTGCCGTTCACCCTGGCGTATTGGAATTTTTGGATACCTTACAAAGCTGGAACAAACGGGTAGCGATTGTCACCAACGCCCACCGCGATGCCTTGGATTTAAAGCTGGAAGAAACCGCGTTGCACCACCGTGTCAATAAAGTAGTGGTGTCTCACGATTACAATAAACCCAAAGAAGATCGAACTTTTTGGGATGACATGCAAAAGGATTTCCCATTCAACCCTGAACGAACTTTGTTTATTGATGACAATTTGGATGTGCTGCGCTCAGCGCGCGATTACGGTGTGAAATATTTACTGGCCATCGACCAGCCGGATTCTCAGTCACCGAGTAAGGATACGATGGAATTTGAAGGCGTGAAGCACTTTGCTGACATCACGCCAAGAATGATTTAAGCCTGTTGTTTTAAGTAGTCTTTAATTAAGCGTTCAATCAATTTCTGAACGCTGACTTCTTCTTCGATTGCTCGAATTTTTAAGGCCTTCAACGTCGATTTATCAAGTCTTAACGACGTATTTTTCTTATCGTCTTTTTTCTTATCTTCGCTCATTTGCCGGCTCCCTAAACCTTAGACACCTTATGAATTGACGTCATTATATCACGCGTTTTTCGATTCAAATATAACAAATCGCAAACTTCAGCAAATCAAACCTAAGTCCGTTAAAATTTCGTTTAACAAAAACCCCTCGAGGATAACCATGACTCAGGCTTTCGCCCAAATCCCAATGCAAAGTGTTGGCCCGATTAAAATCACGGGCAATATTGTGAACGATGATTTAATGCTGCCTATGGCAACTTATGAAACACCGCTGTGGCCATCGGTCAATCGCGGTGCGCGCGTATTCACTAAAGCTGGCGGGTTACAGGCGACGTTAGTCGATGAGCGAATGACCCGTTCGATTTTGGTTAAAGCGAAAGATGCTCAGCAGGCCTTAGACGCTTGGCGCTCAATTGATGCACGCCGAGAAGATTTACAAGCCGTTGTCGCACAATCGAGTCGTTTTGCGAAATTAATTGATATTCACGCGCAATTTGTCGGTCGTCTTTTGTATCTTCGTTTGGAATTTACCACTGGGGATGCCTCTGGACACAACATGGTGACTAATGCGGCGGATCATTTAATGCGCTGGGTCTTGAACGAATACCCAGAATTGGCATACGGTTCTATTTCGGGCAATCTATGTACCGATAAAAAAGTATCCGCGGTGAATGGCCTTTTAGGTCGCGGTAAAAATGTTGTGACTGAGTGTGTGATTCCTCGCAAACTGTGCATTCGATTTTTAAAAACCACACCTGAAAAAATGGTCGAATTGAACGTACAAAAAAACCTCGTCGGCACCAATTTAGCCGGAGGCCTTCGTTCTGCAAACGCGCATTATGCCAATATGTTATTAGGATTTTTCTTAGCAACTGGCCAAGATGCGGCCAATATTATTGAAGGCTCTCAAGGCATTGTGTATTGCGAAGTCCAAGACGGTGATTTGTATTTCTCAGTCAATATACCGAACTTAATCGTCGGCTCGGTCGGCAACGGTAAAGGCCTTGATTTTGTGCAAGAAAACTTAGCATTGCTTGGATGTACTCAATCCGATGTTGAACCTGGCGAAAACGCGCGTCGTTTAGCGATTGCCGCCGCGGCTTGTGTGGCTTGTGGTGAACTTTCTCTATTGGCCGCTCAAACCAACCCAGGCGAGCTAATGGAATCGCACATCCGCATCGAGCGAGAGCACAGTTTGTAATGTCGCAAACCAATCAACGCAAAATTGAACATATTGAAGCCTTTGCTCAAGATGCAGATATTGAGCGAGCGGGTCATCATTTTGACCGCATTCGCCTCAGTCATCGCGCATTGCCTGACTGCAATTTAGCCGATGTCGATGCACAAACTTCGATTTTAAATAAGGCCTTATCGTTTCCCTTTTTGATCTCGTCTATGACAGGCGGCGATCACCCCGATATTCTAAAAATCAATCGCAATTTAGCCCTAGCGTCAGAGCAGCAAAAGGTTGCATTAGCAGTGGGCTCTCAGCGCGTTTTATTTAAATCAGAAGATGCTAAAGCCAGCTTTTCTTTGCGAGAACTCGCGCCAAGCGTTCCATTGATTGCAAATATTGGCGCTGTTCAACTCAATTACGAATTAGAAACACGCCACTTTCAACACGCTATCGACGTATTGGATGCCGATGCCATTTACCTGCACTTAAATGCATTGCAAGAAGCCGTTCAACCCGAAGGCGATACGAATTTTGTAGGCCTAATTGAAAAAATGGCTCGACTGCGCGATCAACTCAATCGTCCCGTTTGGGTCAAAGAAGTCGGCTGTGGCTTTTCAAAACCCGACCTTGAAAAATTAGTTGAATACGGTTTTGATGCTGTTGATGTCGCAGGCCATGGCGGCACCTCTTGGAGCCGAGTTGAACAGCACCGTGGCGCCCCCTTTGATTTGGGTCTGACCTTTCAAGACTGGGGCGTTCCAACGCCCATCGCGTTACGCAATACACTCGAATACCCGAGCATTCAAACACGCATCGCCAGCGGTGGCATTCGCAACGGTTTAGACATGGTGAAATGTGTTATAATCGGCGCCAATTTATGTGGTGTGGCTGCGCCTTTACTCGCGCCGGCCTTAGATAGCTGCGAAAGCGTTGAAGAAACCATCGAACGTTTCAAGCAAGAATTTCGTGTCGCAATGTTTTTACTCGGCAGCACCACACTAGAACAACTTTCAGGAAATGAGTCGTTAATTGAATATGCAAATTGGTATTGACCGCATTCACTTCGCAACCGCATCGCAAGCTTTTGATTTAAAAGACTTAGCTGAAGCTCGCTCTGTTGACCCAGACAAATACACAATTGGTATTGGTCAGGACAAAATGAGCATGGCGGGCGAAGATGAAGACATCGTGACATTAGGCGCTAATGCGGCCTTGCCGATCGTTGAAGGCCATGAAGGCAGCATTGACGCGCTATTATTTGCGACTGAATCCTCTGTCGATCAATCAAAATCAGCGGGCGTTCATGTACATGAATTACTGGGATTGAATTCTCGTTGCCGTGTCGTTGAATTAAAACACGCCTGCTACAGTGGAACAGCCGCTTTGCAGATGGCGGTCGGCATGGTCGCTCGAAACCCGAAACAATCCGTTTTAGTGATTGCATCGGATATTGCACGTTATGAACTGGAATCGCCAGGCGAATCAACCCAAGGCTGTGGTGCTGTAGCCATGTTGGTTAAAGCCAATCCAAGCATCTTGGCCATTGAACCTGACTCAGGCTTACACACCCAAGATGTGATGGATTTCTGGCGCCCGAATTACAGTGATACGGCGATGGTCGATGGCAAGTATTCAGCGAAGGTTTATTTAGACTCGTTGAAACACGCATGGCTACATTTTCAAGAAGTCAGCGGCATGGTTATCTCGGATATTCAGCATTTTTGTTATCACTTACCGTTTACAAAAATGGCGGAAAAAGCGCACGCTCGCTTGTTAAAAGTGAATAAAACCGACCACCCAAAAATCGAATCGTTAAAAGCAACACTGCAATACAACCGCATTGTAGGCAATAGCTACACAGCTTCTTTGTACATTGGTTTTTGCTCATTACTAGACAATGCAAAAGAAGATTTAGCCAACCAACGAGTCGGTTTTTTCAGCTATGGTTCAGGGTGTGTTGCAGAGTTTTTCAGCGGCTTGATTCAACCGGGCTACAAAGAACGCTTATTAACCGAGTCGCATCAAAACGCTTTGAGTGCGCGACGCACAATTGATTACCCTGAATATTTGGCGTTGTATAAAACTCAGCATCATAGCGACGGTCAAGATTTTGAATCCCGCCCAATGACGCAAGGTCAGTTCCGATTTTCAGGCATCAAAGACCACAAGCGTCTGTATGAACGCAATGAGTCTAGCGAAGGCTAATGGCAAACTGATCATCTCGGGAGAACATTCCGTTGTCTATGGTCAACCTGCTTTAGCCACTCAGTTAAATCGCTCAACGATTTGCTCCATCAACACGCGTCATGACGCCCTGGTTAACATCCAACTTAAAACGCTGAATTTAAACTTCAATGAAACTCAAGCTGATCTGATTGATTTTTTCCAGCACTCTGAAGCGCGCTATGCTGAATTTTTAAATAATCAATTATTGATTGCTAACGTGTTACCAGAACCAGAGGATTACGCTCGTTTTTGTATCGGCGCAGTTCTTTCCAAACTAGCATTAGATACAGGCCTGAGCATTGCCATTGATTCAGATATTCCTGTGGGCTGCGGCTTGGGTTCTTCTGCCGCTTTAGCGCACGCAATTTTTGCTGCGTTTCAAAAACACTTCCAGCTTGATGATGATGTTTTTGAACAAGTATCATGGAGTGAACACCGCCAACACGGACATTCTTCGGGGGTTGATGCTTGGGTCACTTGTCACGCAGGTGCAGTTGAATTTTCCAAAGACACAAGACCCAAAGCAATGACATTCCCTAAAATGGATTGGTATTGGCTTAACACAGGCCAGCCACAACAAACCACAGGCGAAGTGGTTGCTTGGGTGAAAGAGCATCATGCTCAAAGTGGCGTTTGGAATCAATTTGGCGAAGTGACTCAAGCAATCAAATCGGCTTGGCGCAATACCGACGAAGAAAAATTACATCTAGCCATTCGCGACAATCACCAACTTTTGTGCGACATCGGTGTCACACCTCCTAAAATCCAGAGCATGATTAAAATCTTGGAGTCTCAAGGGCACAGTGCAAAAATATCGGGTGCAGGCGCATTATCGGGCGATTCAGCAGGCGTTGTTTTATTGCTGAAACATCCTCAAGTTGATTTATCACCAGAATGGACAAAGCTATGAAGCTCACTGCAAAAATTCCAGGCAATACCATGATTATGGGCGAACACGCGGTGTTACACGGCTACCCTGCGATTGGGGCTGCGGTTAATCAATACATGCATTTAAGGCTCGCAACACGGACTGATTCAGAAATTCATATCCAAAGCGCATTGGGTGAATATCACGCTCAACTTGATAACATTCAGGATGACGAAACGTTTCGATTTATTGTTGAGGCCTTAAATCAATGCCCAACACCGATCGGCTTTGATTTAACAATCGAGTCTGAATTCTCACATACGGTAGGCCTTGGATCTTCTGCTGCTTTAACCGTTGGAATCATCGCTTTATTACACCGCTTGCAAGATAAGGCCTTCTGCCAAGCAACTATTTTAAAAAACGCATTATGTGTCGTCCGCAAAGTACAGGGATCAGGCAGCGGCACCGATTTAGCCATCAGCACTTACGGCGGAATGATTCACTATCAACCCGAGACACTCGTTGTTGAATCCATTCCCTACACTGATGATTACAGCCTGCATTACGTAGGCTATAAAACACCAACCCCCGAGGTCATTCGTCTTGTCAAAGCTCGAGCAGAGCAAGCGCCTGAGCTGTTTCAAAGCCTCTACCGATTAATCGGCCAAACGACAGAAACTGCAATTCAAGCGGCTCAACAGCACGATTGGTCGACTTGGAGTTTATGTCTAAATACCCACCACGGATTGCAAGACGCATTAGGCACATCGAATCAAGATTTAAGTGATCTATGCTATACGTTAAGTGAAAAATCTGGAGCGCAAGCCGCTAAAATTTGCGGCTCTGGTTTAGGCGATTGCGTTTTAGCCTACAAGGCCAACAAACCTTTTCACACCCAACACCCTATTGAATTTTCCATTGCCCCAGAAGGAGTAACTTTGAATGAATGTCCATGAATGCATTGCGAGTATCATCCCTTTTACTCAACCATTAAATAAGCAAGGGCAAGCCTTTGCTCCGAGCAATATTGCGCTGTCTAAATACTGGGGCAAACGTTGCAACGAATTCAACTTACCCACCAATGGC
>JAAZVR010000068.1 GCA_018623305.1 Thiotrichales bacterium
CAGCACGCTTAGCAACGCAACGTGGATCACGCTCGTAACCTTCCATAGTTGCAGGCTCTACAACATCACAAGTGATGTTCAACTGAGCTGCTTCTGCAAATGGGTCAATAAACGCAGTGCTCAAATCAGGAACTAGAATCATGTCAGATTCGTTAATGCCTTTCCAACCAGCAACAGATGATCCGTCGAATGTTTGGCCTTCCAAGAAGCCTTCATCCACTTCACCCGCTGGGAAAGTTACGTGTTGTTCTTTACCACGTGTATCTGTAAAACGTAGGTCAACGAATTCGATATCGTTGTCTTCGATCATGTTAAGAATGTTTTGTGCTGACATGCAGTTGTTTCCTTCTGTTTTAAAAACGTACATCTAAAAAAATTTGAACACTAGATGCGAGTTTATCGTTCCTGACTTTACCATACTTTATTTTGCAATTAAACGATTTTAAGAAGTGAATTTATTGATTTTTCTTCGTTCGCGTTTAGTTGGACGTCCTGCACCACGATCGCGCATTGCAACGCCCATATCAGCAAGATACGCATTGTCTTTGGTAAAGAGTTTTTCTTCGTTGAGAGTGTAAAGTGTTTGGGCCAATTCAGCGTTACCGCGTTTGTCACTCAATTCAACCACTGTAATCCAAACTTCACGATGCACCTGCTTGATGTGCATGGTGTCGCCCACATGAACCGCGCGACTCGGTTTCAGTCGCTGACCATTCACATGCACCTTTCCAGTGCTGACCGCATCGGTCGCTAGCGAACGCGTTTTATAAAAACGCGCAGCCCACAACCACTTATCAATTCGAATTTTCGTCTCATGCTCATGCGGTTTTCGAGACATTTTAGCCCTCTAAACCCAACCAATCCTGTGGCTTTAAGTAACGCTCGTACAAACGCGCTTCAGGAGTACCTGGCTCAGGTGACCAGTTGTACTTCCAATTAACCACATTTGGCAGGGACATTAAGATTGATTCCGTTCGGCCACCGGTCTGTAAACCAAAAATCGTACCGCGATCGAACACTAAGTTAAATTCTACATAACGGCCACGACGATACAACTGGAATTCGCGCTGTTCTTCGGTGAAGTCGTCATCTTTGTGTTTCGCAACCAACGGTCGGTAGGCCTTAATATACGCATCACCTACAGCTCGCATAAATGCAAATGATTGCTCGAAATCCCAGCCTTTCGAATCTTCGTTTACATCATCAAAAAACAAACCACCCACACCACGTGTTTCGTTATTGCGATGTTTCAAAACGAAGTAATCATCACACCATTTTTTATATTCTGGGTAAATCTCATCACCAAACGGTTCACACGCAGCCTTTGCCGTTTCATGCCAATGAATCACATCTTCTTCAACGGGGTAATACGGTGTTAAATCAAAACCGCCGCCAAACCACCAAATTGGATCCTCGCCCTCTTTTTCAGCAATGAACATACGCACATTCGCGTGCGAAGTTGGGATATTCGGGTTTTTCGGGTGAATAACCAATGACACACCCAGAGCTTGGAATGAACGACCCGCCAATTCTGGACGATGCGCTGTCGCTGACGCAGGCAGTGAATCGCCCATGACATGAGAAAAGTTAACGCCACCTTTTTCAATCACATTGCCGTTTTCAATCACTCGAGTTCGACCACCGCCGCGCAATTTTTCTTCAGGACCTCGCTCCCAATCATCATGGAAAAATGACTGTCCATCTTCCTCTTCTAGCTGACGAATGATGTCGTCTTGCATTGATAGAAGGTAATTTTTGACCGCTTCAACATTAACCTGACTCATGGAAATCCTTTAAATAACCTTAGAAAAACGCGCTTTGCTGTGCTGCAAATACGCATCAAAAACCATACAAATATTTCGAATCAACATACGCCCTTTCGGAGTGATTCGAATCTCTTTTTCGCTGACTGTAAGCAACTCGTCCGCCTGCATATCCTGCAAGGCTTCCAACTCATTGGCAAAGTGATTGTTAAAATCGATGCCATAGGCCTTTTCAATAAAGCCAAAATCCAAATGAAAATGGCAAATCAAACGCGTAATCACATCGCGTCGCAAAATATCTTCTTGCGTCAATTCAAGGCCTCGGAATACCGGTAATTCGCCTGCATCAATGCGCGCATAATAATCATCCAAACCACGTACATTCTGCGAATAGGTGTTGTCCACCATGCCAATCGACGTCGCGCCAAAAGCAAACAAATCACAATCCGCGTGCGTGGAATAACCTTGGAAATTTCGATACAGAGTTTCGTTCTGCTGCGCTTTTGTCAACTCATCATCCGGCAAGGCGAAATGATCCATTCCGATGTACACATAGCCCGCATTCGTCAGATGCGTAATGGTGTCACGCAAGGTTTCCAATTTCACATCAGGCTCTGGCAATTCAATCTCGTGAATACGCTTTTGCGGCGGGAACATTTCCGGCATATGCGCGTAATTGAACACCGAAATTCGATCGGGTTTTTCAGCGATGATTTTATCCACCGTCTGTAAAAATGAATCGTGCGTTTGTTTCGGCAGACCATAAATCAAGTCAACATTAATCGAATGAAAACCAAATTCACGCGCCGCGTGCAAAACCTCAAACGTCTCTTCTTCGGTTTGAATACGGTTGACTGCTTTTTGCACATCAGGATCAAAATCCTGAACGCCTAAAGACATTCGGTTAAAGCCCAAGTCTCGTAATAATTTTACCGATTCACGATTCGCTTCACGCGGGTCGATTTCAATCGAATACTCGCCTGCATCGTCATCATGCAAATTGAAATACTCGCGCGTTTTCGTCATCAGTTGAGTCATTTCATCATTGTTCAAAAAGGTCGGCGTTCCGCCGCCCCAATGCAACTGATTCACGACTCGACTGTTATCCACCAATGCCGACTGCATTTCCATTTCTTTAAACACACGGTCTAAATACGGCTGAGAGCGCGAACGATCGCGCGTAGGAATTTTGTTACACGCACAGTAAAAACAAACGGTGTCACAAAATGGAATATGAAAATACAACGACAAAGGACGTCCCGACTGATTACCCCGCTCGATCGCGGCTTTGTAATCCACATCGGTGAAGTTTTCATGGAACTGAACTGCCGTCGGATACGAAGTGTAACGCGGCCCACTTTGGTTGTATTTTTGGATGAGTGCTTTGTCGAATTCGATGGACGCAGACATACGAATGGTATTTCCTTACTATTT
The DNA here is from genome assembly GCA_018623305.1 of Thiotrichales bacterium. Classification (GTDB taxonomy): domain Bacteria; phylum Pseudomonadota; class Gammaproteobacteria; order JAAZVR01; family JAAZVR01; genus JAAZVR01. The sequence goes on from JAAZVR010000068.1 coordinate 3,198, forward strand.
TTAAGGATTATCGTATGTTTGCTTTGAAATTGCAAAAAAAATAGGGAGCAAATGCTCCCTATTTCTTCAATGAAGTTGAAGATTGATTAATTATCAATCAAACCATCTGATTGAACAATACCATCCACCACTCGAGGTTTTTTAGCTAATTTAGCAGATAACGAATAGTCAGAGTATTAAAGCTAATTAACGCAAGACTTGAGCGGTTTCTAAATCCATAATCGTGGAAGGATTTCGGGCAGGGCAAACACCACTTAAAACACCATCGACTTCAGATTTTAATTGCAGTTGAATCTGCCAAGCGTGCTCCAACGCAGGCTGACCTGCACGGTTCGCACTGGTGGAAATAATTGGATGTCCAACCTCTTCACATAGCGCTTTTGCGATTGGATGATGCGTCACGCGAACCGCCACTTTCTCGAATCGTCCACGCACCCATTCAGGTGTGTATTCACTGGCTTGAATGAGCAGCGTTGTGGCTTGCTCGCTGTTCGCCCAAATCGATTCAGCTTGCGCGCGTTGCGCCTCTGTCCAAATCACATAAGGCTCAATTTGATCGACCGAGCTGGCCAATAAAATCATGCCTTTCTCGACAGGACGGCGCTTGATGTTAAGAATGGTTTCGACCGCTAATGGGTTTTGCGGGTCGCAACCTAGGCCAAAGACGGCTTCGGTTGGGTAGGCAATGACTGCACCCGCTTGAATCGCTTGTGCAGCAGAACGAATTTGAAATTGAGAGGCCATTCGTGGTTAAAGCACTAAAGGTGTTTCACGGTGGAAACGCAATAGATTTTCGAATTCAGCCGGGTCTTTGATATGAGTTAAATCGCCCTCTTTCGGCAAATGTTTGTCTTTCAAGCGCGACAACCAGAAACGCAAGGCTCCTAAACGCAAAATCTTATTCCACAGAGATTGCTCTTCATGAGTCACTTCTCGGATACGTTGATACGATTCCACAATCATCAAATAGCGTGTTTCATCAATCGAGCAATCTTCACAACGACACCAATCATTCACCGTCACCGCCAAGTCATACAACCAATGACCATGACACGCGTAATAGAAATCAATCAAACCCGCCAAATTGTCTCCATCGAACAAGGCATTATCACGGAATAAATCCGCATGAATCACACCTTGAGGGAGATGTGAATGGTCTAATTTCAACTGGTAAGTCAATTCGTTGTGCAACAACTCAGACTGAGCGTCATTAAGAAAAGATCCAACTAAATCGGCCGTTTCTTGCATCCAATCCAAGTCTCGGTCGTTCGCTCGACGCCCGCCAAAATTGGCACCTGCTAAATGCATTTGACCCAAGGTTTCCGCTAAAACGCCACACTGTGCCAAGCTCGGTTCACCTGAAATGCCACCACCCTGCAAACGATTTACCAGCGCCGCAGGCTTACCTTGCAAAGTCAACAAAAACTGACCGTCATTAGCACGAATCGGGTGCGCACCCGGGATGTTATGTTCGTGGAGAAACGCCATCACATCCATGAAATACGGTAATTCATCAAAGGTGTGGTTTTCAAAAATCGTGAGTACGAAACGATCTTGGTCGGTATCGACAAAGTAATTCGTGTTTTCGATGCCTTCAGAAATTCCTTTGTAGCTTTTCAGTGAACCCACTGAATATTGTGCCAAAAAGGCTTCTAAATCCTGTTCTGAGATCGTTGTGTAAACCGACATAAATCCAACTGTTTGATTCTTTGTAATCCGCTAATTATAAGGGAACTTCTGCTAAAATTTATTCAAGCTTTCAACCCAGTTCACAGGAAATCCCATGTCACAACCTTTGGTATTAGTCGATGGTTCATCGTATCTGTTTCGCGCTTTTTATGTGCCCGCCCTTGCTCGAATGACCTCACCCAGTGGTCAGCCTACAGGTGCAATCTATGGCGTACTGAACATGATTAAAAGCTTGCGCGATGAATACAACACCGACCAATTCGCGGTGGTGTTTGACGCCAAAGGCCCGACTTTTCGTAATGAACTCTACGACCAATACAAAGCCAATCGCCCACCGATGCCAGAGGAATTGCGCGTGCAAATCGAGCCACTGCATCGCATTATTCAAGCGATGGGGATTCCGTTGTTGTGCATTCCTGGCGTCGAAGCCGATGATGTGTTGGGCACTCTAGCGGCGCACGCAACCGAGCAAGGCCAACAAACTTTTATTTCCACGGGCGATAAAGACATGGCGCAATTGGTCAATGAACACGTGACGTTAATTAACACCATGGACAAAAAAGCGCCGATTACCGATATTCCTCGAGTGAGTGAAAAATTTGGTGTGCGTCCCGATCAAATCATTGATTATTTAGCTCTGATGGGCGACACCTCGGACAATATCCCGGGGGTGCCGAAAGTCGGCCCGAAAACCGCAGCGAAATGGCTGACTCAATACGAAACGCTCGAAAACTTGGTCGATCACGCCGATCAAATCAAAGGCAAAGTCGGTGAATCTTTCCGCGAACACATCGAGCAATTGCCACTGTCGAAGCAACTGACCACCATCAAATGCGATGTGGAACTCGAGGTCGCCCTTGATGAATTGCGCATCGGGGAACGTAATATCGACATCTTGCGTGAAGAATTCAGCAATCAAGGTTTTAGAACTTGGTTAAAACAACTCGATTATGCTGATGAAGACGAGGTCGCTGAAGGCCCTACGAAACCTGCGATTGAAACCGATTACCAGTGCGTTTTAACACAAGAGGCTTGGTCTGCGGTTATAAAAGAACTCCATGATGCAGACGCTTTCGCATTCGATACTGAAACCACCAGCTTAAATTATATGCAGGCAGAAATCGTCGGTATTTCTGTCTCAACTGAAGCGGGCAAAGGCTATTACATTCCATTTACTCACGACTACGAAGGTGCGCCTGAACAGCTGAATCGTGAGCAGGTTCTAAGTGATTTAACACCGTTATTGCAGGCTTCTCCTGCAAAAGTCATCGGTCAAAATTTGAAATACGATTGGCATATTTTGAAAAATCACGGCATCGAACTGACAAGCATCAAAATGGATACCATGCTGGCGTCTTATGCGCTGAATTCCACCGCAACACTTCACAATATGGACGATATG